>WFRC01000319.1 GCA_015486685.1 Caldifarciminota bacterium | reverse complement strand
AATTAATACTCTTCGCAGGAATAACCTGCATAAAATAATTCTTTTTGGTTCTTATGCAAAAGGAGATGCCAGAGAAGATTCAGATATAGACCTGCTTATCCTTCTTGATAAATATTCAAAGAAAGATGAGGAAAAGAATAGGGGCTTCCAGCTACCAGTCCACAGCTCTCAGCATTGCCATTGCGAACCTGCCAGAGGTAGATGTGGAAGCCGAAGGCGTGAGCGAATGCAATGAGTGAACAATCTCACAGGTCTCCCTCTCACTGTCATTGCGAGCCGAAGGCGAAGCAATCTCACAGGTGGTGTGGAAGTAATTGCAAAATGAAGATTAAAAAATGCAAAAATGAAAACAAAAAATAAGGAGGAAGAATGAAGATTAAAGCAAGAAAATTATACAGGATTTTTGTGGGTTCAATATTCCCTTTAATCTATTTCTTTACACCTGACAAGTCTATAGTTTTAATGTTCACATTCTATCTTTTGGGAATAATGACCGTTATTGAAGTCCTGAGGAGACTTTCGCCAAAATCTTATGAAGTTATGGTTCAATATTCAAAAGGTGTATTAAAGGAGCACCCCGGAAAAATAATGGGAACTACTGCTTATCTTGTATCTGTAATTCTGGTAATAGGATTTTTCTCAAAAATAATTGCTATTTATGCCCTTGTGTTTACCGTTTTTGGTGATGCTGCATCCACCATTATTGGCAAAAGATTTGGAAAAATCAGGTTCTGGAAGGAAAAAAGTATTGCAGGCACATCGGGATTCTTTGTTATTACATTCCTCATAGGAATTTTATTAAATTTTGCCCCTTCCCTTGAAATTGGATGGTTAAAAATCCTCGAAACCTCAGCATTTTCTGCATTTATTGAATTCCTGCCTATTCCGATGGATGACAATCTTTCTGTCCCTATTCTAACCGCAGTATTTCTATTTTTTATTTTATAAAACTTCCCAAAAGCAGTAATACAAATTAAAAAATTCTTTTTTATCTTTGAATATCAAGGAATTGTAAATAAAATGATAATTGATAATGACTGACCCCACTGGTTGAAAAAAATGGGTTGACAAAACCTTATTTGGATTGTAATATCAGGCAAAATAAAATTAAGGAGGATAAATGTCTATAAAAGTTGGCATAAATGGTTTTGGAAGGATTGGAAGGACATATTTAAGAGGGGCGTTTGATGACCCTGAATTGGAAGTACTTGCTCTCAACGATATAACAGACCCAAAAACACTTGCCCATCTTCTTAAATATGATTCTGTCCATGGTATATGGAATAAGAACATTAAAGCGACAGGAAACAGTATCCTGATTAACGGAAAAGAAATTAAGGTATATCAAGAAAAAGACCCGGGCAATATACCCTGGGATAAGCACAATATTGATATTGTAATTGAATCCACAGGAAGATTCAGGGGAAGAGACAAAGCAGCACTACACCTGAGCCACAATGTGAAAAAGGTAATTCTTTCCGCACCTGCGAAGACACCACCTGCGGATGTAACTATAGTCCTGGGCGTAAATGAAAAAAAATATGACCCGCAAAAACACGATGTAATATCAAATGCCTCCTGCACAACAAACTGTTTTGCACCAATGGTAAAGGTACTACATCAAGAATTTGGAATCCTAAAGGGTGCAATGACCACAGTCCATTCTTATACAAATGACCAGAGAATCCTTGATTTTCCTCATAAGGATTTAAGAAGGGCACGGACAGCGGGTGTATCAATCATTCCTACAACAACAGGTGCAGCAAATGCCATTCAGGAGATTTTTCCTGAATTGAAAGGAAAACTGGATGCAATTTCTGTAAGGGTACCTACGCCTGATGGTTCTTTAACAGATTTTGTTTGCGAAGTTAAAAAACCTACATCTGTTGAAGAGGTAAATCAAGCATTTAAAAAATATGCAGAAGGAGAGATGAAAGGATTCCTTCAATACACAGAAGAACCTCTCGTATCTATTGACATTGTCCATAACCCATATTCATCCATATTTGATTCGGGATTTACGAAGGTAATTGATGGTACTATCGTAAAAACACTTGCATGGTATGATAATGAATGGGGGTATTCAATGAGACTCGTTGATTTAACAAAATATGTAGGAAGGAGTTTATGAGAGATATCAAAAGAATTTCTGTAAGAGGTAAAAGGGTATTGGTAAGGGTGGATTTCAATGTGCCCATCTCAAATGGTATTGTCCAGGACGACACAAGGGTCAGAGCAACACTCCCCACTATCAAATATTTGATAAAGAATGGGGCAATCGTAATTTTAATGAGCCACCTTGGAAGACCCAAAGGCAAAGTGAAAAAAGAATTATCCCTTGAGCCTGTTGCGAAAGTGCTTTCAAATCTGATAAATCAGAAGGTTAAATTCGTCTCTGACTGTATAGGGAATAATGTAAAATCTGTTATAAACGAATCAAGAGAGGGAGATGTGATATTACTTGAGAATCTTAGATTTCATCCCGAAGAGAAGGAAAATGATGCGGAATTTTCCCAAAAACTTTCAGAATTAGGCGATATTTATATAAATGATGCATTTGGCACTGCCCACAGAAAACATAGTTCTACCTATGGTGTAGCAAAATTTTTCAAAGAAAAGGCGCCAGGATTTTTATTAATGAAAGAGATTGAAATGCTTTCGCAAATAAGGGATAATCCTGCACATCCATTTACGGTAATTCTTGGAGGTGCAAAAATATCTACAAAATTGGGTGTAATGAAAAATTTTCTAAATAAGGCAGACAAATTGATCATCGGTGGTGGAATGGCATTTAACTTTTTCAAATCTCAGGGCATTGAGGTAGGAAAATCCCTGATAGAAGAAGATAAGATAGAAGATTCAAAGGATATTATGAGAAAGGCGTCCAAAGAAAATATTACATTTCTCCTTCCTGTTGATATTATGATAGCAAAAGAATTTAAGAATGATACGGAAAAAAAGGTAGTTTCAAAGGATAAAATGGAAAAGGGATGGATGGGATTGGATATAGGGCCTATTACATCAAGAATCTTCGAAGAGGCGATTAAGGGTTCAAAAACAATCTTCTGGAATGGTCCTATGGGCGTATTTGAAATGGAAAATTTCAGGGAGGGAACAGAGATAATAGGCAAAGCAGTATCTGATGAAACAAATAAAGGTGCATTCTCCGTAGTGGGTGGAGGTGATACTATATCCTGTCTAAATTTATTGAGAATAGACAAAATTTCGCATATCTCAACAGGGGGCGGTGCTTCCCTGAAATTTCTTGCAGGTGAGACACTACCCGGTATTGAAGCATTGGAGGAAAAATGAGAAAAAAGTTTATTGCAGGAAACTGGAAAATGCATAAAGGCGGGAAAGAGGCAATAGAAATTGCCAAAAATGTTAAAGAAGGCATTCAAGATGATAAGGTAGATGTAATGATTGCTCCACCTTTTACGGCAATCCCTGATGTAGGAAGGACATTAGAAGGAGGTTTCGTAAAACTTGGCGCACAAAATATGCATTTTGAAGAGCAGGGCGCTTTTACAGGAGAAATCTCTCCATTTTTTCTTCTTGATTTCGGGGTAAAATTTGTCATATTAGGACACTCTGAAAGGAGAAAAATTTTTGGGGAAGTAGATGACCTGATTGCAAAAAAAACTGCCGCCGCTTTAACATTTAACCTCACCCCTATCGTATGCGTAGGAGAAACACTTTCAGAAAGAGAAGAAGGAAAAACATTTGATGTAATTGAAAGAGAATTAAACACTATTATCCCCCTGATAGATAAAAAAAAGATTGTATTTGCCTATGAACCCATCTGGGCAATAGGCACAGGTAAAGTAGCAACCCCAGAAACAGCAGTAGAAGTCCATAAATTTATTAGAGGAAAATTGGGAGATATCGGACAGGATATCAGAATCTTATATGGAGGCAGTGTAAAACCGGAAAATGCTGAATCCCTTTTGAAGGAAGAAGAAATAGATGGGGCATTAGTAGGGGGAGCAAGTTTGAATCCTGAAAGCTTTTTATCAATAATTTCAACCGCAAGGAGTGTATAATGTTTGCTTTTATTTTAGGGCTACATACCCTGATTGCATTACTCTTAATTATAATAATTTTAATGCAGCAGTCAAAGGGCAGCGGACTTTCAAGTGTATTTGGTGGAGGTGCTCAGTCATTTTTTGGTGGAAGGGGTGCAGAACCATTCTTCTTAAAAGCGACTTCTATATTAGGCACCCTTTTTATGATTACATCTGTAACGCTTGCATTGACATCACCAAGAAAAAGCCGTAAAGCACCTGCAATACCAAAACAACCTACCCCAATCCAGCAGCAGATACCATCTCAATCCCAACAATTACCCCAAACACCACCTCCATCTCAAAAAGAGAAACCATCGCAATTACCACTAAATTTACCCAAAGGAGGCAAATGATTACAAGGCAAAATGAAAAGTGCAAAATGAAAAATAGAAAATACAAAGGAGGAAAATATGTATGCTATATTTGAGGCAAAAGGATTCCAATATATGGCAAAAGAAGGAGATATTATAAAAATTCCAAAAATATCCTGTAAAGAAGGAGAAAAAACGACATTTGAGAATGTGCTCTTTATCTCAGATGATAAAAATAAGCAGATTGGAACTCCATACATTTCAGGTGCAAAAATAGAGGCAGAAATTCTGAATAAAGGAAAATACCCAAAAATTAGAGTGTTCAAATACAAAAGGAGAAAAAATTATCGCAGAACTTATGGACACAAACAGGATTATATTGAGGTAAAAATTCTACAAATAAAGGAGAAATAATGGCACACAAAAAGGGTGTTGGTTCCTCAAGAAATGGCAGAAGGTCAAATCCAAAATACCTCGGAGTGAAAAAATACGCAGGTGAATTTGTCCGCGCAGGAGGTATCATTATAAGACAGAGAGGAACACATATTCATCCGGGTATGAATGTTGGCAGAGGTGGAGATGATACCTTATTCGCCCTTATAGATGGAACCGTAAAATTCGAAACGAGAAAAGGCAAAAAGGCAGTAAGCGTCTATTCTGAATAAATATTACTTCTTTTTCTTACTCTCTTTTTTGGGCTGATTTATGTGATATGATGGAGGGTCTGACTTATTGTAATCATTTTCATAAAATCCCTCTCCCTTAAAATTAAAAGCGACCCTCGAACTCAAAACCCTTACTGCCTCTCCCCCACACTTTGGGCATTTTACAGTTTGTGGGTCTGTAAATTTCTGGATAAGTTCAAATTCATATCCACACTTTTTACATCTATATTCATAAATAGGCATCTGTTCTCCTTTGGACTAACTTAATTAAGTCCGAAACCTCTCATCTCTCAACCTCTGGAAAAGGTGTAATATAAAAATCCCAAATCAAAGGAACTACCCCTTTTATATCCTCTCTCATTCTGTTTTTTATTTTGCACTTTGCATTTTTCATTTTTCATTAAAATTTTTATTAAATAAAAGGGGGCATAAGCCCCCTTTTATCAATACATACCGCCACCATATCCACCAGCACCAGGCGCTGTCGGCATAGGCTCTTTTTTCTCCGGAATTTCAGTAATCAATGCCTCTGTCGTAATCAGAAGAGCAGCAACAGATGCAGCATTCTGAATGGCTGAACGGGTAACCTTTGTTGGGTCAATAATTCCAGCCTTTATCAAATCTTCTATCTTATCATCCTGTGCATTGTACCCAACATTTGTAGATTCGTTCCTAACCTTCTCCAATATAACAGCACCTTCTTTACCTGCATTATTGGCAATCCATTTCAAAGGTTCCTGTACGGCATATTTTACAATGTTTACACCAATCCGCTCATCACCCTGCATATTTTTGCCAAGATTCTCAAGTTCTGGCAATGCCCTTATCAAAGCAACTCCACCACCTGGAATTATGCCTTCTTCTACAGCAGCCCTTGTAGCGTGTAGAGCATCCTCAACCCTTGCCTTTTTCTCTTTCATCTCAACCTCTGTTGCAGCACCAACCTTAATCACTGCTACGCCACCTGCCAATTTTGCCAATCTCTCCTGTAATTTTTCTCTATCATAATCAGATTTTGTTTCATCTATCTGCATTCTTATCTGGTTTATCCTGGCTTTTATATCTTCTGTCTTTCCCATCCCATCAATAATTGTAGTATTATCTTTATCTATCTTGACTGTTTTCGCTTTCCCTAAGTCAGAGAATTGTGCATTTGACAGTTTCATTCCTGCATCTTCGGAAATGACTTTACCACCTGTAAGGATTGCAATATCCTGGAGCATAGCCTTTCTTCTATCTCCGTAACCAGGAGCCTTTACTGCTGCACAGGCTAATGTTCCCCTAATTTTATTTACTACAAGAGTAGCGAGGGCTTCACCGTCCACATCCTCTGCAATAATGAGTAATGGTTTACCCTGCTGGGCAATCTTCTCCAGGAGCGGAAGCAAATCTTTCATTGATGAAATTTTCTTATCATAGATAAGAATATACGGCTCTTGAATCTCCGCCACCATTTTCTCCGCGTTGGTAATAAAATACGGAGAGATATATCCTCTGTCAAATTGCATACCTTCAACTACTTCAAGTTCCATTTTCAGTCCTTTTCCTTCCTCCGCTGTAATCACACCATCTTTACCGGCTTTTTCCATTGCCTCAGAAATAATCTCCCCAATTTCGGGGTCATTATTGGCAGAAATAGTTGCAACCTGCTTTATCTCATTTTTGTCTTTTGTCTCCTGGGAAATTTTCTTAAGTTTTTCAACAACTGTATCTACAGCCTTCTCGACACCTCTTTTTAACGCCATTGGATTAGCCCCTGCTGTAACATTTCTCATCCCTTCAAGAAATATCGCCTCTGCCAACACAGTAGCCGTTGTTGTGCCATCACCAGCCACATCACTTGTTTTGGATGCAACCTCTTTAACCATCTGTGCACCAATGTTTTCAAATGCATCTTCCAATTCTATTTCTTTTGCGACAGTAACACCGTCCTTCGTGACAGTTGGAGCTCCCCATTTTTTCTCAATAGCCACATTCCTTCCTTTGGGCCCCAATGTTACTTTTACCGCTGATGCCAATTTTTCAACACCCGTCATTATATCCTTTCTCGCTTCATCGGCATATTTAATATCTTTTGCTGACATATTACCTCCTTTTACTTTTTAATTATTCCGAGAATATCGTCTTCGTTTAACACTAGATGTTCCACACCATCAATTTCAAATTCTGTCCCTGCATATTTACCAAAAAGTATCCTGTCTCCTTTTGTTACTGGAAGAGGATCATCATCTTTACCTACATCAGCGACCTCAATTACTTCACCCTGCTGTGGCTTTTCCTTTGCTGTATCGGGGATTATAATCCCCCCTTTCTTTGTTTCTTCTTCAATCCTTTTAACAAGGACTCTTCTACCAACAGGTTTAATCGTCATAAATACCTCCTTTTTGTTTTTTTATCGTTAATTTTTGTTAATTTTGGCCTGTAATAATATAACAACAATTTACAGATTGTCAAGGGGCAATTGTAATTTTTTTCATTTTTAACAGATAAATTTTTCCCTTGCCAATCTGAGAAATAAAGTTTATACTAATATGTGAAATTAAAAAAGGATTTAAATTTAATCGGCGTATTCAGTGTTGCCTCGGGGGCAATGATAAGTTCAGGTCTATTTATTCTACCGGGCATTGCCCATAAGTATGCAGGACCCGGGGTAATAATTTCATATTTACTTGCAGGGGTTCTGGCACTTATAGGAATGCTAAGCATTGCCGAGCTTGCGACTGCTATGCCAAAAGCAGGAGGAGATTACTTTTTTATAACAAGAAGTATGGGACCAGGGGTTGGGACTATCGCCGGACTATTAAGTTGGTTTTCTCTATCACTTAAAAGTGCATTCGCATTGGTAGGGATGGCTGCATTTACCCATTTAATTGTACATATCAACATAAATATCATTGCAATCATCTTATGTATAATTTTTATTTTTATAAACATTCTGGGCATTAAAGAGGCTGGAAAGGTTCAGATATTTCTTGTAACGGGGCTACTTGCTTTACTACTTTTCTATATAGTAAGAGGAATTCCCTCTGTTCAGGTTAAATCTTTTGAACCATTCGCTCCGTATGGCATTAAAGCAATTATTTCTACTGCTGGATTTGTCTTCGTTTCCTATGGTGGATTGGTTAAAGTTGTAAGTGTTGCAGAAGAGGTGAAAAATCCAGGCAAAACTATCCCATTAGGAATGATGCTCTCACTTTTTGTTGTTAGTTCATTTTATGCGCTTGTAATTTTCATTACAGTTGGTGTTCTTGGAGCAGGGAAACTTGACAATTCTTTAACGCCAATTTCCGATGGTGCTGGTGTATTTTTAGGGTTCTGGGGTAAAATCGTTCTTGCAGTTGCAGCAATTCTTGCATTTATCTCTACCGCAAATGCTGGGATTATGGCAGCATCACGGTATCCATTCGCTATTAGCAGGGATAAATTACTGCCCGGGATTTTTGGTAAAATTAGTCCAAGATTCAAAACTCCATCTTTCTCCATTTTAATGACAGGCATATTTATAATCCTTTCATTATTTTTAAGGCTGGACATCCTCATAGAAGCAGCATCAACAGTAATTATTCTCACCTACATGCTTTCTTCTCTTTCTGTTATTATAATGAGAGAAAGTAAAATATTGAATTACAAACCTATATTCCATTCACCCCTATACCCGTATTTACAAATCATTGGAATTATTGGATTTGCCTTCTTGATACTTGAAATGGGAAAACTATCTTTATTGATTACATTTTTACTTATCCTTGCAGGTGGACTTTTATATTGGTTTTACGGTAGAGTTAGGACAAAACAGGAATATGCACTGCTCCATTTTATTGAGAAGATTATTGATAAAAAACTCACAACATATTCATTGGAAAGAGAATTAAAAGAAATTATAAAAGAAAGGGATACCATCGTTGAAGATAGATTTGACAAAATGATTAAGAAGAGTATTATCCTGGATATCAATAAACACATTTTATTGGAAGATTTCTTCACGATAGCATCTGAAAAAATATCTCCAGAGATAAGCATAGAACCATCAACCCTCTTTAATTTACTTATGCAGAGAGAAAAAGAGAGCAGCACAGTCTTAAACCCTAATCTTGCTGTTCCCCATATCATCATTGATGGTGAAAAGAAATTTTCCGTACTGCTTACTCGATGCAAAAAAGGCATTTTTTTTAGTAAATCTCATCCAAAAATAACCACAATTTTTCTACTTGTAGGCACCAGGGATGAAAGAAATTTTCATCTCAGAGCATTATCTGCCATTGCCCAGATTGTTCAAGACGAATCATTTGAAAAAGATTGGATGCAGGCAGAAAGTGAAAATGCCCTCAGAGATGTTATTCTTTTATCGGAAAGAAAAAGGATAAAACATTGACAACAAAGAATAAAAGATATTGGATATTAGATACTGGCAATATTCAAATTTCAAGCAATATCCCCCCATGGCAAAATCTCCCAGGAAAAAATTAGAGGGATATCTTTGTCCTTTGGCATCTTGATTTTTTCAAGGGTTACAATCTTAACAGAAGATTGGGTGTGTTCCCTCTTAAAACATATAAGGTTTCTTATTGGCCGCCCGTTATACCGTGATTTCACTTCATTTATCTCCACTTTTTGTCTATCGTAGTATACAAATTATTCAATAATTTGTCAAATGCAATCTGATTTTTTATGGGAAAAATGATAATTGATAATGACTGACCCCAATTTTCTACTTGAAAAAACAAATATCGTTTTTATTATATCTATATGAAAAACATCGCACATTTTATTGAGCATACTTTGTTGAAACCCGATACCACGGATAAGGATATCAAAAAACTGGTAAATGAGGCAAAAAAATATGGATTTTACGGTGTTTGTGTAAATCCTTCCAGAGTCAAATCAGCCCTTGAATACGCAAAGGGAAGTAAAATCAAGGTCTGTTCTGTTTGTGGATTTCCACTTGGTGCACATACATTTTCAACAAAATTGTTAGAGGCAACAGAAGCAGTTAATACAGGAGCAGATGAGATTGATATGGTAATGGATACAGGGTTATTAAAGGAAAAAGAATATGACAAAATTTTAACTGAAATCAGTATCTTAAAAAATATGCTTAAAAAGAAAATTATTCTAAAAGTAATAATAGAAACACCTCTGCTTACGAAAGACGAAAAAATTACAGCATCAAAAATTGTAATTGATGCAGGTGCAGATTTTGTAAAAACAGCAACAGGATTTTATGGACATACAAAGATTTCAGATGTAGAACTCATAAGGAAAGCATTCCCTGAATTGAAGATTAAGGCGGCAGGCGGTATAAGAACCTATGAAAAGGCATTAAAAATGATAGAGGCAGGTGCATCCCGTATTGGCACATCATCAGGGATAAAAATAGTAAAAGCAGATTAAGGTTGAGGTTGAGGTTAAGAAAAGATGAGAGGACGGGGCAAAATAGCTACCAGCAATTCAAGGAAAAAAATATGGGCTCCCAGCTGCCAGCGAAAGGAGGGAGAATGAAGAATGGAGGATGAAGATATTGAATACAGGCAAAAAGACAGGTTAAGGCTGAGGTTAAGAAAAAAATAGTCTTATTGGTCTTATTAGTCCGATTAGTCCCAATGAAATATGCTACGCATTTCACGGGATAAATCTGATTGGTTAAAAAAAACGGTAATGGGTAAAAGGCAAGAGGTAATGGAAATTGATAAGTAGGAAGTGAATGAGTGGATGAGTAAAAAATCAACAAGCGTGTTCGTGGTGGTGATTCGTGATTAACGAGACAAACGAGATTTTCATTGACAAATCTAAAAATGAGTATTATAATGGGATATGGGAAAAACAGAAATAAAAATGATAAAGATCTCATAAATGCAAAAAAATCGTCCCCAGATTTAACAAAATAGAGGGAGGAAATTGTGGTAAACATATTAGACAATTTAAGATTATTTAATAAAAAAAGTTTGCGAAATGGATTTTAAACTATGAAGAAAAAGAATATTAATAAGGGCGAAATTGTTATTTATCAAACCGATAAAAAAGAAATTGAATTAAAAATTCGTTTAGAAAGAGAAACATTATGGCTTACACTTAATCAGGTTGCTTACATTTTTGATGTTCAGAAATCAGCGATATCAAAGCATATCAAAAATATATTCATTTCAGGTGAACTTGATAAAGGTTCAACTGTTTCCAAAATGGAAACAGTTCAAATAGAAGGGAATAGAAGGATAAAAAGAAAACTTACCTATTTTAACCTTGATGTAATTATTGCTGTTGGATACCGGATAAATTCTAAAAAGGCAACTCAGTTTCGTATATGGGCAACGAAGATTTTGAGAAATTATCTTGTTAAAGGATACACTATAATGGAAAAGAAATTAATTGTAATACTTAAAGGTCAAAAGTTGCTTCCTGGCATTATG
>WFRC01000318.1 GCA_015486685.1 Caldifarciminota bacterium | reverse complement strand
GATTTCCAATCCATATTTCGGGTCATCTACGATTGTTCCGCTTACTTCAACAGTTTTACCTACAATTTCATCTAAATCTATACCCCTTTTCCTTAATGCCAGAACCCCTTCCTTCCATATTACCACAGTAAGGGCTTTCCGGGATTTGCCAAAATCAAGGAATCTATGCCCCTTCCTTGATTTTCCCACCCTGTATACCTTCCCTCTTATTCTAACATATTTCCCTGCATACCTTCTGACCTGCCTCAGATTGTTTCCATTAATAACAGGGATTTTTTTCGCCTTTTTCTCTTTGCTTCTCTTCCAGAGTTTATCAAATTCCTTCTCATATTGATGAATAATTTTAGGGGCATCCTTTACTATCAGGATATTCTCATCATTCAATTCCTCTGCCGAGGCAGTCCAGTTGTAAGAACCTGTAATAAGAACGGCACTGTCAATGACGGCAAACTTATTATGCATTATATTTCCATATTTTGTTGATGGATGAGAATAATCACTGCGGACATTTATTCCTTTTATTTTTAAAAATCGTGATTTTGAAAATTTATTCTCTGAACCAGGACCATCAAGTACAATTCTTACTCTTATCCCCTTACCCTTTAATTTCAGGATTTCATAGGCAAGTTTCCTATTTGTGAACATATACATAGCAATATCCACTGTCTTCTGGGCTTTATCCATTTCCTGAATAATTGCATTTCTTACCCCTCCATTCGGGCTGAAGTATGCCTCCATCTTCCCCGAAGTGAAAGATAAAAGAAATATATATAATATGCTCATAAACACCTCCTATTTTTGCTTCGCAAACAATTTGAAATGCAAATTTTCTCGTTAATCGTAAATCGTTATTCGTTAATTGTAAAAACAACAGAATTCAGTGAGCCAATCGGGGCTGGGAAGCCCCTCCTACATCAATCTGGCAAATATTCTTTTAGCGGTCAGCGGTAAGCGGTTAGCGTCTTCATTACTTTCAATATTTAACTTTCAACTATCCTTTTCACTTCCACTATTCACGATTTAAGTCTTACGCTTTACGGTCTTTCTCATTTCACGATTCACGCCTTACGCCTCACGGTCTTTTACTTTATAACTCTTTTCGCACTTCCTTTAATAATGATAATATATTAAATATTTGTCAAGCGAAAAGTGATAAGCATCTTTTTTTCTTGACTTTTTTAATACAATATATATTCTAAGTATATGGATATACACGAATTTAATTATGAACTCCCTCAATCTTTTATTGCACAATACCCTATGGGAAGAGGGAAAACAAGGTTGTTTGTAGTACATAGAGATACAGGGAAATTTGAACATAGAAAATTTCCCGATATATTGGAATATATTCAGCCTGAAGATTGTGTTGTTATAAATGAAACCCGTGTTTTACCCGCAAGATTATTTGGGAAGAGAAGAACTGGTGGAAAGGTAGAGATTCTGCTTCTTAGAAAATTAAAAGGTAATAAATGGGAAGTGCTCGCAGGTCCGGGGAGAAAGGCTCCACCCGGAGAAATTATCACATTCAATGAAAACCTGAAATGCAAAATTTTAGGAAAAGACCCTGATTTTGGCACAAGAATTGCCGAATTTTCAGGAAAAGGTAATATTGATGAGTTAATTGAAGAAATAGGAAATATCCCTCTGCCGCCATACATAAAAAGAGAACCGGAAAAAATTGATAAAGATAGATATCAGACTATTTATGGTGTGAAAAAAGGTGCAGTTGCCGCCCCCACAGCAGGACTACATTTTACAGAAAAGATTTTGGAAAACATAGAAGAAAAAGGTGCAAAAATTGCAAGAGTCTTGCTTCATACAGGACTGGGAACATTTAGACCTGTTAAGGTTAGTCAAGTTGAATCACACAGGATGGAACCGGAATATATGGAAATTTCAAAGGATGCTGCAAAGACTATAAATAAGACAAAGAAAAAGGGCGGCAGGGTAATTGCCGTTGGAACTACTGTCGTGAGGACGCTCGAAAGTGCGGTAGATAAAAATGAAAAGGTTATTCCCAAAAAAGGGGATACAAATATCTATATATATCCACCATATAGATTTAAGGTTGTGGATATTCTACTTACAAATTTCCATCTACCAAAATCAACACTATTAATACTTACTGCGGCATTTGCTTCAAGAGAGATTATATTAAAAGCATATAGAGAAGCAATAAAACAAAAATATAGATTTTATTCTTATGGTGATGCAATGCTAATACTATAGATTTACAAGGGGACAGAGGTAAACACCCTTAAAAAAATTTCTTCAATATCGTTTTTTTCCTTGACATCAACTAATAAATTTTTATTTTAGAAAGCATTCTAATAATTTTCCACATAAAAATGTGGAAAACATAAGAGGAACACCCTTTTTTTTGTATAACTTTTTGATTATCAAGACTTTTTTTATTAAAACAGATTGTGGAAATTTAACATTTTGGAGGTTTGTTATTGATTGATAACGGTAAACTGTTGTGGGAAAAACTGCTTGGCAACTTACATAATTTTATCCCTAATGTAATATCGGAACAGGCATTTGAAACATGGATAAAGCCTGCCCGTTTTTTAAAATTTGAAGGGGGTGTCCTTTATATAGAACTACCTAATAAATGGATAGTGGATTGGGTTGAAGAATATTATCTTGATGGGATTAAAGGGATTTTGAAAGATATTGCGGGTTTTGATGTGAACCTGAGATTTCTTCCAAAAGAGGGTATTACAGAAGAGAATAAACATATTGAGGTAAAAGAAGTAAAGGATGAATCAAACCTTTATCAAGAGCATACATTTGACAACTTTATTGTTGGAAAAAGTAACCATTTTGCTCACGCCGGCGCCTTTGCAGTTGCAAAATCACCAGGGAGTGCATATAATCCACTTTTTGTTTATGGAGGGGTAGGACTGGGTAAAACACATTTAATTATGGCTATTGGAAATTATGTAAAAACAAATTATCCAAATTTAAGTGTCCGATACATTGGGACGGAAAATTTTATGACTGAGATGATATATGCAATTCAGAATCGTCAGACAGTAGAATTTAAAAATAGATATAGAGAAGTAGATGTCCTATTGATAGATGATATACATTTCCTATCTGGAAAAGAAAGTCTACAGGAGGAGATTTTCCACACATTTAACACCTTATATAATGCAAAAAAACAGATTGTTATCACCAGTGATAAGTCACCTGAGGATATTCCTAAATTAGAAGAAAGGATAGTTTCAAGACTTCAATGGGGACTTGTTGTTGATATTCAACCACCTGATTTTGAGACTAGAATGGCAATATTAAGGAATAAGGCGGAAAAGGATGGATTAAATATAGATGACGAGGTGCTTTTTTTTATTGCTTCAAATGTAAAAACGAATATTAGAGACCTTGAAGGTTGTGTAATTAAACTTCTTGCCTATTCATCTATGGAAAAACAGGATATCACATTAGATAAAGCAAAAGAAGTTTTAACTTATATTGTGAAGGATGTGAAAAAAAACATAACAATAGACTTTATCCAGGAGGTAGTAGCAGATTATTACCAATTAACAAAAGAAAAGATTATATCATCAGAAAGGACAAAAAAACTTGTTCTCGTAAGACAAATAGCGATGTATCTTTCAAGGGAAATATTAAGTGTACCATTAAAAGAAATAGGGGATGCCTTTGGGAAGAGAGACCATACCACCGTGATGTACAGCATAAAAAAGTTAGAAAAGTTAATTAAAAAAGATAAAAAAATTAAAGAGCAAGTTATCAACCTTAAACAGAGGATAAAAGGTGGATAAAATACTTTTTATGGAAAATTCTTAAAAAATGTGTAAAATTAGATAAATTATTTAAAAAAAATGTGAATTTTTAAAATTACCACTTGACTTAATTATAATACACTTGTATTTTATTAACAAAACTAACATACACTACAACTAAAACTATATATATATTAAAAATGTAATATAAAAAAATAAGGAGGATAAATGAAATTTAAAGTAAAACCTGATGAATTCTATAAGGATATAGAACCTATTTTAGGTATTATTCCACCAAGAACAACATATCCAACATTAAATAATATTCTTATAAAAGCAGAAAATAATGAAATTACTGTTATGGCTACAGACCTTGATATATCTATTATTATTAAGACATCAGGAGATATTATATCAGAAGGGAGTATATGTGTATCAGGAAAGAGGGTAGGAGAAATATTAAGGGAAGCAAAAAAAGAAATAACATTTGAGTTAATAGATAAGAAGATGAAAATTT
>WFRC01000317.1 GCA_015486685.1 Caldifarciminota bacterium | reverse complement strand
TGGCATACACCCCCCACGACGGGAACAACCGCATTTCTATACTTTGCCTTTAATCTTTCATATTTTCTATATAGAACGGGGGGTATCTGCTTTACAATTTTTTCCCTCGCCTTTTCCAATTCCTCTTTAGATTTTATTTGAAAACCGAGTTCTTCTTCCTTTTCCCTCTCTTCTATCATTGTATCCAGTTCCTGAAGTGAAATAATTAGAAGTAGATGTGGATGCATTAAGTACTTTTTGTTTTTATGGATTCAAGGCATTTAATAAAATCCGCCTTGGTTTTAACCTGACATTTTCCCATATCTTTACTTATCTCCCTTGATAGTTCGGCAATATGACCCAGTGTAATTAGGTAACTATTATTTGTATCATAAGGTGGGGCTAATATCAAAAATATAAAATGGGCGGGTTTCTTATCTATCGATTCAAAATCTATACCGCCTCTGGAAACACCTACAAGGACAATAATGTCTTTCAGTATAAGGGTTCTTGTATGGGGAATGGCTATACCTTTCCCAATACCTGTGGTCCCCAGCGATTCCCTTTTCATAATGGTATGAAAAATTGCATCTTTCTCGTTTTCCTTCACTGGAAGTAAAGACAGCAATTCTTTAATCGCCCCCTCTTTATCTTTCGATTTAATATCCAGATTTATATATCTTTCATTTAAGACATCAGAAAATTTCACAACCTATAATAGAATAAAAGATACACTTGTCAAGTCTAAAAGTGCATTTTTTTTAAAATTTTTACATAAATTGAGCAATTTATTGAAAAACCATTCTCTCCTTACTACCTTTTTCGCATTTTTTACTTATTAACTATCTTTTTGGGTTTTGTAATTTGTAAGACTGACCCCATCAATCTTCTACTAAACCTGTAACCCTGGCAAAATATAATGAGGGGTCAAAATCAATATCAGCAGGATTTATTGCCTTCATAATGAAATCGTCTGTCTCTTTCAGGTCTTTTATATTAAATATGGAACCAGGGGTTGTCAAAGATATTATTGCAACGCGGGGCTTTCTATATAGTTCCGGATTTTCAGGGGTATCAAGCACTATCCCAATATCCCCCGATGAGATTTCCACGATACTTCCTATGGGATAAACTCCAACCATATTTACAAAAATTCTTAGAAGAATAGGGTCAAAATCCCTGCCTGCTTTTTGCCACATAATATTTATCGCCTCATAGGGGGTGCTTGGAACCTTTTGATAAAATCTTACTGTTGTGCTTGCGTCGTAGGCATCTGTTATTTTTATTATTCTTGCAAAAAGGCAGGGCCTCTTTCCTGATATTTCAGGATAGCCTGTCCCATCGTATTTTATATGGTGTTCCAATACGCCCTGAATTGCACTTCCAGGGATAGCCCATAGCCCTTTTTCTTCAAGCAAAATTTCTACTCCCCTATATGGATGTTTTTTTATCATCGCCATTTCTTCATCTGTTAAAGGTGTTGGTTTCAAGAGAATAAATTGAGGGACCTCTATTTTGCCTATATCATGGAATAAAGCGGAAATACCAAGATTCAAAAGGCCTTTTCTCCCCATTCCCAATCTTACTCCCATAGAGAGAGATAGGATACATACATTTATTGAATGGTTTAGTGTATAGTTCTCGTAATTTTTAATTGTTGTAAGCCCAATAAGATATGCGTTATCGGAGAGTATTAACTCAATAAATCTTCTAACTATACCTCTCGCTTTTCTTAAATTTGTTTTCCTCATTTTTAACATTGACTCAGTTGTTTCTTTTAGATACTGTATCCCCATAATAAAAGTTCTTATCGCCATCTTTTTCGCATCTTCTTCTCTTTGTGCCTTTTCTTCTTCCCCTTCTTCAAGCTCAATCCATTCTATACATTCAATTTTTTGGGTAGCATCCTCCAGATGATAGAATACATTCTTATCGTCTTTTATACGAGAGAAAATATAAAATATTTCACCAAGGGCAAACGTTTCACAGGGCATATGGAATATTATACCTCTAACCTTTTTTCCCTTCATCATACTTGTAAGATATTGATACATAGCTATTGAAGATATGGTTGCCTTTATCCTTTCTTGATTGATGAATATATGATTACCTTTTAATTCAATATCAATTATACCATTCTGGCTTATATACTGAAGTGCATTTTCCACCCTTTTTATTTGATGAATAAATGTTGCGTTATTTTTCTCATATATCTGGGCTGTCCTTATCAAAATTGCAATAGAAATGACAAGATTTTCCCCGGCAAGGTTGACGGTCATTTCTTCCATTTTTCCTCCATGATTTTGAGAGCTCTCTGTACAGCAATCCTTAATGATTTATTTCTGATACGCGATAACCTCTTTAATGACAAATATGCCTCATCAGTCCCTATTCTACTTAATCCATAAATGGCAGCGATTTTTACTGTTCTCAATAATTTTGATGTTCCGGAATATCTTATAACCCTATTTAAGATATCTACACTGATGGGATTTGGAAATGCGGATATAAGCCTTACAATCTCTTCTGCTTCATCTATTTGAATCTTCCATAGATTTTCCTCTGCCAGTATTCCTTCTAAGATATTGAGTTCCTCTACGGTATTTACATATCTAATACCCTTCAATGCTAACATTTTTATTTCATCTGCACCATTGGTTAAAAGGTAAAAAAGTATATCCCTTGCCTGTTTTCCCTCTATTCTACTACATATATTAATAATATTTTTCTGAAGGGATGGTTCGTCAACAAATTTTTTAATATAAAATATCGTTGTGGTATCAGCAACATCTCCAAAAATTTCTATGAGTTCTTTGCCTATATCATCAGGAGAGATATATGGAATTATTCTAGTTGGCTCGTCTTTGATTGCGTTCAGAATATGTGCCTTTAAGTGTTCTTTCTGAACAGGATTCCGTATCCTTTTTAATGCGCCTACCATATACAATAACATTTCTTTTCCTAAAAGTCCCAGTGATTCAACCGCAAGTTCCTGGTGTTTATCTGTTAAGGAAGCAGCCTTCTCCAGCCTTTCTCCAATAGGCTTTTTTAATCCCTCCATCATATTATCCATATAGATAGAGATATCAGGGGATAAAGCACTTATTCTTTTTACAACATAGGAAAGAAGGACGATATTCATTCCCTTAATTTTATTTTGAAGGAATTCTTTAATATAACCTATGATGGATAACTTTTTTCTTAAATCTTCCTCGGCAAGCAGGGTCTCGTATAAAACATCAAATTTTAATTTATCCTCATCTGCTTTTAATTCCTTTAATATGTGCGGAATAACCTCTGTTATCTCTTCCTGGTCAACAGCAAAGTACTCGGGGATTTCAACAAATGGTTTATCTTCTTCTTTCACAATAACTGTCGGAGGAACCATCTTATTTTCTGTTGCTCCTGCGATAAATGATAAATCCAATTCTGCTTCATCCGGAATGTCCTCTACAAGATAATACCAGATGTCCTTAAAATCTTTAATCCATAATTCATTCACAATGTCTTCATCTTCTGATAAAGCACAAATTTTTATAAAATCTTTCAACTCTTCTCCTGATAAACCTTCAACAAATGCTATCATCCTTATCCCATTTTTATATAGAAAAAATGGTATACTTTTTGTTTTATCTTTCTGGCTGTAGACCTCAAATTTTTTATAGATAAACTTTTCCGATTCAATTAAAAGTATAAGTGAACCATATTCCTCCAAGAATGAGCTCATCTTTTCATAAGCCCTTTCGATAAATTTAGGGATATTCGGATGACCTATACCATATGTCTTAATAGAAGTAATCGCCTTTATTAAGACTCTGACAACAGAGGCACATTCCCTTTGCTCTTTCTCCAATTCTTCATCATCTACCATACCGCTATCACCTTCTCATTTTTAATCGTGAAATAAACACCTTTAAGTTGAGGTAGTACCTTTAAATAACCTCCCTTAACCAGTTCAATTAATTTCTTCGGATATTTACCCCTCTCCTTTTTAAATTTCAAGCAGGCATATTCCAAAATTACAATAATACCTTCAACGGCTTTTTCCTGCCATAATCTATTGTGGTTTTTGTAAATACTTTCCCACAATTCAATCCCTTTATCAGGGGTATATCCTTTTTGTAAACAGTAGGATGCAAGTGCAATGCAGTGAGGATATGTTCCGGGATATCTGCTTGCCACATAAAACCATTTTGCAGCCGATTTCCAATCCCTTTTATATAAAAAGTTTACAATCCCAAGGGTAAATGGTAATTCCCACCTTTGAGGGAGATGCATCAATCCCTTTTTTAACAAGGTTATTCCTTCATTAAATGCCTTTGCATCAGCCACAAGGAGCACTCCACCCAGTGTGTATGCAGGCAAAAAATGTTTATCAAGGGAAGTGAGCACATCAAGCATTCTGTAAAGGCATGGATAATTTCTGTCTGTAAGTCTATGCCCGCCGAAATATTCAATGGATTTTATCCATATAAGGTCTGCTCCAAAATTGTCATACCCGGATGCGATTATCTTAACAAATTTTGCCTTAGGAAAGAATAAAAGTTCTTCGTGATATATAGGATTCAATTTTTGAAAAGAGCCTTTTTCAAGAACATATAACAACCCAATAGCGACCATCAATATCAAGAATCTCTTCATAAAAACTCTCTCTTTTCAAAAATAATGTATGAGAATAACATCAGAATAAATGAGTATAGTAGACTGTAGGAAAATGCCAATAGATATTCGCTTGAATGGATAGAAAATTGATAAACAATTCTTCCTTTCATATTAAATATAGATAGGTTTGGAAGGACATAGTAAAACAAATTTGCGAAACCTGCCAGAGCAGGTGAATGCACCAATTGAGCAAATGATTTTAGATAAATTGTCGTATATCCCAAAAAATAAAGGATTAGAGTGAATATACCGCTGGATACAGGTGTTGCGAATGTTGAAAAGAATATAGGTATAGCATCTACTAATAAAAGTTCAAAAAAATTGAAATAGAGGTTTTTAAGAAGCCCGACAGAAATAGAATGGGTATATAATTTCAAAAATATTGCAAAGATGACGGTAAACACAATCTGGACAGAAAAACTAAGATATATAAGTCCTAAGTATTTCCCTGTGATAAATTCCCATCTTTTAACAGGTTTGGCAATAATTGTATAGATAGTTTTCTTTTCAATTTCTGCAAATATAAGCCTTGTTCCAATAAACACAGCGATAAGCACTGTAAATATTTCAATGACCGCAAATCCAAAATCTTGAATGACTTTATATCCCTGCCCAATACTTATAGGAATAAATGTATAGGAGCCTGCAAAGAATAAAAATCCTACAATAACAATCGTCAGAAGAAATTTATCACGAATAGATGCCTTAAACACACTAAATGCAATAAAAAATATCTTCATCTGCCTTCCACCTGCTCGATAAAATATTCTTCCAGTGTCTTTTTTCTCGGAACTACACCCATTATCTTACCATTTGCATGAATAATCCTTTTCAGAAAATCATTCAGTTCATCCTCTTTATGTAGATATATATATATATCTTCTCCTCTTTGAATCCTCTCGGGATATTCACTCTTAATATCGTTCGGGATATTTCTACACTGCACCTCAAAACCTCTTATTTCCATATCTGCAATCTCTGACAATACCCCTGTGTTAAGAAGTTTTCCTCTATAGATTATACCTATCCTATTACAAATCATCTCAACATCCGGAAGTATATGAGATGAGAAAAGTATTGTTTTTCCCTCTTCTTTCAACTTTAATAAAATATCTTTTATTCCCTTCCTGCCCTGTGGGTCAAGCCCCGACAAAGGTTCATCCAAAATAAGCAGTTGGGGGTCATTTAAGAGTGCCTGGGCAATCCCAATCCTTTGCACCATACCCCTGGAATATGTAGAAATTCTTTGATGTAAAGCATAATTAATCTTTGTCCATTTTGCCACCTCGTATATTCTTCCCTTATTCCATATTCCAAATAATCGGGCATATAAAGAGAGCAGTTCTAAACCTGTCAGATAGGTGTAAAAATGAGGATTTTCGGGAAGGTATCCAATGACCCTTTTCTGAGACAGCCCGGGGGATTCCCCAAAAATTAGCACCTTTCCCGATGTAGGTTTCAATAAACCCACTATCAATTTTATTGTTGTTGTTTTCCCCGCACCATTAGGTCCAAGAAGTCCGAAGACTTCACCTGCTTGTATATTCAGGTCTAATCCGTTTAATCCCATAACCTTTTTTCTAAGGAATGGGGAACGATAAATCTTTACCAAATTCTCAATCTCAATAATATTCTTCATAACTCCCCAGATTGAAATATTTTCGTAAGGCGTAATGATGACGCCGACCGCCTACCGCTAACCGCTTTCCGCTAAGTTCCACCATTACAATACTCCATTATTCCTCCCCTTATTGGGGCTGGGAAGCCCCTCCTACAACTTCTCTCATTTGTTTCGTTCATTTTGTCTTTTCCGTTTGTTTCACTTTGAACCTCGAACTTTCAACATTATAGTAAATGTGTAACAATTCCACTCCTGAGTTTCGGCTCAAACCATGTAGATTTTGGCGGCATTACCTTATTCGCATCAGCAACCTCCATTAAGCTGCTAATATCCGTAGGGTGCATTGCAAATGCTACTTTATATTTTTCTTCCTGTACCATTTTCTCCAATGCTTCAATCCCTCTTATTCCTCCGACAAAAGAAATTCTCTTATCCTTTCTTGGGTTTTTTATACCCAATACGGGGTTCAGTAAATACTCCTGGAGAATATACACATCAAGCGATTTAACAGGGTCTTTTTCGTCAATAATATCATTTTTGGGTGTAAGTTTATACCACTGTTTATCCAAAAACATTCCAAATCTATGGGGTTTATCAGGTTTATATCTGTCGGATACCTTTTCTATCAAAAATTTTTTCTTTACCTCCGCGATAAATTCGTCAGGGGATAAACCCATCAAATCTTTAACTACCCTGTTATAATCCATTATTAGCATCTGATTATCGGGGAATATTACCGAAAGAAAATAATTGTATTCCTCTGTCCCATTATGAGAGGGATTTTTATCTCTTCTCCATTTTCTTACCCTTGAGGCAGCGGCAGAACGGTGATGCCCGTCGGCAATATAAAGGAATGGAATACGGGAAAAGGCATTTTGAATTCTGTCTATATTTTCTTTCTTACTGACCTTCCAGAATTTATGTTCTACACCATTCTCTGATATAAAATTGTAGAGGGGGGACTCTTTTATCAATTCCGAAATGATACTATCAATTCCCTGGCTATTTCTATAAGTGAGGAATACAGGGCCCGTTTGTGCATTAAGGATATCAATATGCTTTGACCTATCCATTTCCTTTTCTTCTCTTGTATTCTCGTGCTTTTTGATAATTCCACCTTCATATTCATCAACAGAGGCACAGGCAACTACACCTGTTTGAAGATGATTACCCATTATTTGCTGGTATATATACAAAGACGGCGTTTCATCCTGAATAAGCAAGCCTTGATTTATAAATTTTTCAAGGTTTTCCTTCCCCTTCAGATAAACCCTCTCATCATAAAGATTTATATCCGGGGGGAGGTCCACCTCAGGTTTTACAATCCTCAAAAAACTTATAGGATTGTTCTTAATAATTTCTCTTGCCTCCTTAGATGTCAAAACATCATAAGGAGGAGATGCAATTTCCGATACCTTTTCTAAAACAGGTCTTAACCCCTTAAATGGTTTTATCACTGCCATATTTACTCCTTTTCTACTTAAAATATCATATAATCTGAAAAAGTCAAGGACAAAAGTTTTTTGCTAAATTTTATTTTTTAAAGCCATCAAAAGTGTCATAATGTCAAACCCCGTCCCCAGAAGCTGAAGTTATATCCTTGTAAAAACGAATGAATTTACAGGAACTCCTAATTCTTCCGCCACTACATTACATTTTGCCTTCAACAAAAAGAAAATTTCCCTATCTGCATCGTCCAGGGTTTCAATGTTTGCATGTCCTTTTGCAATAACAATATCCGCCTTTTTGTATATATCTTTGAACATATCTGATACATCTTCCCAGATTATGCCCAACGATGATGAGCCCGTTTCTATAATTTCAGCAGTATTTTCTATCCCTGTAGAATAAACATCGTCAATGGTAATATCATTCAAGACAGGTCCACTTTTTACGGATACAATTTTTTTCAATGATTTGTTCAAGGTTTCCAGAAGTATCCTATCAAAGATAATTTCACCTGCATTATCACTGATAAACAAAAGGCTCTTTGCCGCTTGTATCTTTTCCCTGAATACCTCTGTCTCATCCTTTGCTAGTTTAATCTCCATAATTTTATCCATAGTGCCTTCAAGGTCAAATTCTCCACTCACTCCAAGGTCAATCACATTCCCTGCCGACGAAATCATCAGAGCCATCTTTAATGGGTCTTTTGCTTCCCGGACAAGTTCTTTCAAACGGGGATAAAGTTTAAGTGCCTGCTTATTCTGGATAATTTTATCCTCTTTATATGGGTCTGAAATCCCTGTTTTTTCACTTACCAATCCCATTATTTTTGTGCCCAGATGTGCAGGTGTCCAGTGCTCATCAGAGTGAGCAATAAATTCCATTACATCCTTTAATACTTTCCATACTTGCTTTTCGTCAGAAATACTCCTCCTTATTGTCCTTAATCCAAAATTGCCCGCACAGGGTAAACACTCAGGGTGTAACCTCATATTTCTTTCTCCTTTCTTGCATAGTTCCATTCATAAGATTGATATTTATCTAGCAAATCTTTAATATAAAATTCCTGATTTACAGGTATAAATTTAACAGGAAACACATTTTCAAAAGCCGCATATACAATTTTTTTCATCTCTTTCAAAGGAAAATATCTTTTCATTGCTTCCTTTATGGTAATCATTCCTTTCACATTCGGATAAGGATTTCCCGGATTATCAAGCATAATTGTGCCCTGCTGCAATACGACTCCTTTTTTTCTCATCTGTGCACTTCCAATGATTTTTTTCGACTGAAATGTAAATTCATACCAGGAAGCAGAGCCAAAACAGTATGCTACCTTCCCATTAGCCCTTTCCCTTTTTAACGCAACATTCAGTCCCATTAAATTAAAACTCTCCTTAAATGCTACTGCGATTTTTTTATATGATTCCAGCACAGTTCCCCCAATCAAAGGATGGTGCTCAGGAAATATTAAAGAATATGTAAAATCATGGGAATGGAAAACAGCCCTACCACCTGTAGGTCTCCTTACCCATTTTATCCCTTTCTTTTCAAGATTTAGCAGCCATTTTCCCACAGATTGCAAATAACCAATGGTCACTGAACGCGGTCTAAAATTGAAAAAGCGCAAAATTACAACGCCCGTTTCCCTCGACCAATCCATCAGCGATTCGTCCATCGCCATATTAAAAAATGGGTTTCTATGCCCTGTATCAAGAAAATACCAGTTTTCCTTTTTCATATTTCCATAATAATGAATAATTTCCTTTTTGTCAATAATTTTTTCTATAGGGGTCAGGCATTGACAATTGACAATTCAGTTGTAATACATTGATATTCAAAGTAAAACAATGAGTTTTTAAATTTGAATGACTGAACCCATGGGGAAGTGGGTAAAAGATTACATAGTAAGACTAAATCACAATATTTAAGACCTTGTTTTTTACATAGATGACATTCTTTATTTGATTATTGGCAAGATATTTCTGGATTTTTGGTAATTTTCGGGCCTCAGAGAAAACAAAATCCTTTTCTTTATCAACGGGCAGTCTCACCTTGTCCCTGAATTTCCCATTAACCTGAATTATTATCGTTGTTTCATCTTCTTTTAACGCATTTGCATTGTATTCGGGCCATCTGTGAAAAAATATACTTTCTTCTTTACCTACCCACTTCCACCAATGGTAAATTTCTTCGGCGAGATACGGAGCAAATGGTGCAAGAAGAAGATTAAATCTATATAATGAATACTGAAATTCAAGAGAACCTTTATTCTTATAATCTTCCATATCATTAAGCAGTTCCATTAAGCCTGCTATGCCTGTGTTAAATTGCATCTTCTCCATATCATCCGTAATTCTCTTCGTAAAATACTCCACCTTTTTATAGAGCAAACCATCTTTTACATCTTCTATTTTATCCTTATTTAATGCGCGGGATAGATATCTTACAAAGATATTATACACCCTCTGCAAAAATCTTTCTGCACCCCTTACACCTTTTTTAGACCATAAAATTTCTCTTTCCGGAGGTGCGAAGAATAATATTGATAGCCTTGCTGCATCAATACCTACTTCATCAATTAACTCCACAGGGGATACAACATTGCCTTTTGATTTAGACATTATATCGCCACTTTCATCTCTGACCATACCCTGATTAAATAATTTCACCGTGGGTTCGTCCACAGGTATTAACCCTATATCGTATAAGAATTTCGTGATGAATCTGTAATACAGCAAATGCCCTGTAGCGTGCTCAACACCTCCAATGTATAAATCTATGGGCAGCCATTTTTCTGCTTCTTTTGAATCAAAGATTTCATCCTGATTTTTTGGGTCAAGATATCTGAGAAAATACCAGGAGGAATCTACAAATGTATCCATCGTATCAGGGTCTCTCCTTGCCTTTCCTCCACATTTTGGACAGGTTGTATTCGAAAATTCCGAAACATCTTCAAGCGGAGAACGACCCTTTGGGATAAAGTCCACCTTCTTTTCATCGGGCAGTAAAACAGGCAGGTCTTTTTCCAAAACAGGCACATATCCACATTTTTCGCAATATACCATAGGTATGGGTGCTCCCCAGTATCTTTGCCGTGAGATGAGCCAGTCTCTTAATCTATATGTTACTTTCTTTTTCCCTAATCCAACTTTATTTAGATGGGACGCAATCTTTTCTATGCCTTTTTCAGATGAAAGTCCTGAAAATTCCCCTGAATTTACCATTATTCCGCAATCTTCATACGCCTCTTCCAGTGGGAAATTTAACTCTCCATTTTCTGGCTTAATTACAACTTTCATAGGCAATCCATATTTTTTCGCAAATAGAAAATCTCTGCCGTCGTGTGCGGGAACACCCATCACGATACCTGTTCCATAACTGTATATTACATAGTCTGCAACCCAGATTTCAATATTCTCACCTGTTAGGGGGTGCTTTGCAAATAGTCCTGTTCTTACACCTGTTTTCTCTCTATCCTCCCTTGTTCTTTCAATCTCAGGTTTCTTTAACGCATCTTCAACATATTTCTGAATTTCATTACTATTTTTTGACCTTTTCAGGATAAATTTCTGAACAAATGGGTGTTCCGGGGCAATAGAGAGAAATGTTACTCCATAGAGTGTATCTGCTCTTGTAGTAAAAACAGGTAGTTTATTTTTATTGTCCACAGGGAAATGGATTTCAACACCTTCACTCCTTCCTATCCAATTTCTCTGCATTATCTTGATATTTTCAGGCCATTGCCCAAGTTTATCTAAATCATTTAATAATCTCTCTGCATAGTCAGTGATTTTTATATACCACTGCTCCATTTCTTTTTTAATCACAGGTGTACCACACCGCCAGCATACACCACCTATTACCTGCTCATTCGCAAGCACTGTTTTGCATTCAGGGCACCAGTTTACATATGATTTCTTCCTGTAAACAAGTCCTTTTGAATAGAGTTTTAAGAACAGCCACTGAGTCCAGCGGTAATATTCAGGAACACAGGTCAAAATTTCTCTATCCCAATCATAACTTATTCCCAATCTTTTCAGGGTGTTTTTTGATATTTTTATATTATTCATAGTCCATTCTTTTGGACTTATGCCTCTTTTTATAGCCGCCTGTTCAGCGGGCAGACCAAACGCATCCCACCCAAATGGATGGAGTATATCAAATCCTCTCATCCTCTTATACTTCCATATTACATCGCCTATGGTATAGTTTCTAAAATGTCCAATATGTATATCCCCCGATGGATATGCGAACATTTCCAATAAATAAAATTTTTTCTCGGGATTTTTTGGGGTTTTATAAAGGGATATACCCTCCCAGAATTTTTTTACCTTCTCTTCTATCTCCTGACAATTGTACATAAGGGAATTATTATGCTTGCCCTTTTAGTTCATCAATTTTTCTTTCTAATTGAAGTAATTCTTTTCTTTTCGCTTCAATCCTGGCTGAAAGGGCAATTTCCTCCCTCCTTTTTGCAACTATTCTCTGGGTTAGTTCGACTTCCTGTTTCTTTTTTGTATCAATCCTCTTAGTTATTTCTCCGCTATTATCCTTACTCCCGCCGACAATTGCATCCAGAGAAACTGCTTCACCTGATGAAGTAGGAGCAGATTTTAAGTTTGCAATTTCTTCCTTCTTTTTCTGTATTTCATCTTCAAGGGTAGATTTCTCAGTATTTAATTTTTCAATCTCTGCCTTTACCTTATCATATTCTTTTTTTGCATCGGGCAATTTTTCCTCTGCCGATTGCGCATCTTTAATTTTAGACTCTATCTCAGTGAGCTCACCCTTTTTCTTCTCTACTTCAGTAGTAATTTCACTCTCTTGATTTTTTAAGTGCCCGATAGATTCCTGCATTGCTTCCATCTCACTCTTTAAATCCTCTACGGAAACGCCCTTTACACCTGTTCCTGGTTTACCTATCCCAATCATTGTAAGAAGCATTAAGATTATAGGCATAATAAACATTATAGGTGAAATTTTGCCATTTTTTGTCTTCTTTTTGGGCTTTTCTATTCCTAAATGCACCTCTCCCACTTTTTTGCCCTCGTATATTACAGGGACGGCAATATCTAATATGCCAGAAGAGGTTGTTTGAGCCAGGAATGAAGAATGACCTAAGGATTTCAATCCACCTGAACTGTATTTCTTCAATATCTTTGTAGAATCAGGATGCGCAAGGATTGTTCTATCATTTGTAATAATAATTCCATATTTAATCACCTTTTCACCCTTTAAAAACCTATTGGCAAGCATTGATGTAACAATTTCATCTTCGTCAACAACACTTTCTTTCACTATAAATGCCAGAGTTTTGGCAAGAGCCTTTGATATTTTTGTGATTGTATCAACTGAGTCCTTTGTTTTTTTCGGCTTTGCCATATTTAGTGTTATATACTCACCTCCAAAGGCAAATATTAAAATAAGCAATCCAAAGATTATACCTTTTTTACTCATTTTTTTCCTCCTTTCCATAATATCCATAATATCCATAATAATGGTAATAATGGGAATAATATCCTCCTGCTCCAATAGGAATTGCATTGATTACTACCCCTATAATCTTTTCGTAGATACTACTTAATCTCCCTATTGACTTCTGAAGTGCATCCCTCTTTGTATATGCAGCTCTAACAGTAATAAGAATACCATCTGCCACAGAACCTAAGACAACTGCGTCACTTACAGGGAGCAGAGGTGGAGTATCAATTATAATAGAATCAAAATGTTTTTCTAAATATTTCAAAACCCTCTGGATATTCTCTGTGTTTAAGAATTCCGAAGGATTTGGCACCATCGGACCAGCAGGGAGGACACACAGATTCTCAATATCAGTAGTTTTTATTGAGTCCTCTATGGAAGTTCTATTCTTAAAAATTTCGGTGAGTCCATAAGTATGCTTTTGCAATCCAAAAATTTTTGAAATCACTGGCTTTCTTAAGTCTCCATCCAGAATTATTGTCTTCATTCCCGTTTTTGCAGCAGTAATACCAAGATTTGCAGAAATGGTAGATTTCCCTTCCCATGGAATGGAACTTGTAATAACAACAGATTTTATCCCTTTATCCCGATGTGAAAATTCAAGTGCAGTCCTCAAGGTTCTAAAGGATTCTGATACTGTTGAGCGAGGTTTTGCTTTTGTAATTAACCTCTCAGAGATGCTTAATATTTCGTCCCCTCTTCTAACCTTTTTTCTGCCCATCTTCCTTATCATAGGAATACTGCCAATTACAGAAAGCTCCGTGAAATCTCTTATATCATCCTCAGTTTTTATTGTCGTATCGAAGAATTCTAATACAATTACCCCGGAGAATCCAAGCCCTATACCTATAACTAATGCGAGAGCAAGTGTCAACTTCTTCTTTGGTTTTATAGGAAATTTTGGTTTATGAGATTGCTCTACTATTCTCACATTCCCCAATTTTCCCGCTTCCTCAATCTGTATATCCTCATATTTTTTATAAAGCATCTGGCAAATATTTTCAGCAATTTCATATTCCCTCTGTATTTTTGCCAGTTCAATCTCCTTTTTGGGTAATCCCAACATCTTTGAGAAATATTTTTCTTCCAGAGTTTTAATTGCGTCCACCTTACCTTCAATCGCAGACTTTTCCATCTGAGACTCTGTAATATTATCGGCGATCTGGCTATTAAATGTCGATGGGGTAGATAAAGCAATACCCGAAGTCATTTTGCCTACCTCAGATTTTATAGCATATTTTAAGCTATCTATGCTTAATTTCAATGCCATTTTCTCTGAAACACCTGTATCACCCTGAAGTTCCATAACAGAAAGACTGGATTCCATCTCCCTTAATTTGCCTAGTAGCCCTGATATATAAGGATTACTTGATTGAATAAGATTTTCTGCAAATTCATTCTTTTGCTTTTTTAATTCTTCTGCTAAATATTTAAGTTTTGCCGTTATTTCTTTATATTTAATCTCAGCGGCATATTTTTGAACATCAAGGTCAGATATCGTAGAAGAAACGGATTTCATTTCATCTGAGAGAGATAGGATGTTATTTTTTACTTTGAATGCCCTCAATTTCTCTTCGGATTTTTTCAATTGACTTTCCGCAATAGGTATTTGTTGATTTAGAAAATCTTTCATCCTGGTCAATTCACTCTTTGCGAATTCTGTAGAGTAATCAACAGCAGTTTCTGCAATTTTATTCGCTAAAATTTTGGCAAACATAGGGTTTGTAGAGAAGGCTGTAATTTTTATAACATCGCTGTTTTCAATGGGTTCAACAACAAAACTCTGGTTAATAAACGAGGGAAAATCGCTTATATCATTAAAATCTACATATATATTAAGGTCATTTCTTTCCATCAATTTAGATGCAACCTTCTTTGAGAAGTCTAAACTGGTAATTACCTGAATTTCATTATTAATAGGGTTTTCTTGACCTATATAATAACTAAATGGCATATTAGAAGCCTGGCTTTCCATTACGAGAATTTTAGAAACAGCCTTGTATGTTTTTGGGGTTATAATAATGAATATTATTGCACTGAGTAAAATACCTGCCAGTATTACACTGAATACATATTTTCTCCTCTTCATTACTTCAAAAAGTTTGGAAATATCTATTTCAACTTCTTTTGAAGGTTTGTTTTCCATTATTAAGATTAGCCTTTTGTTTTTGTATATATGATTTGATAAATTAGCCCTATGCTTCCCGTGAATATCGCAAGAGTTCTAACGGCGCCTATAAATTTATCAAGAAAAGATTGCTGGACATAAATCATATCTCCTGATTGGACATACGGAATATCTACATTTTTTCCATTAATATACTTACCAACATTTATATACAGAATTTCTCCTCTATTTGCCCTGATTAACTTTATATTTGAAAGATTGGCACCACTCTTTGGACCACCTGCGGATGAAATTGCATCAAGAACATTACTGGAAGGAGGTAAATAATATATACCCGGGGTTCTCACAAGCCCCCATACCCGAACCTTTACAAACACTTCGGGATAATTCTGTTTTATACCTGTATTTACTTCTGATTGAGGCGTAACAGATAATCCTAAAATTATTAGTATCCAATACATATTTTGAGTATACAAATAATTTAAACAATGTCAAGTTTTTTTTTGAGGATGGAATCCAAAAAAACATTTGTTCAAAAGTGTAACCCTTCTTTTTTTCTCTTCTCCCTCTCTCTCTGTTCTATTTTTCCCTTTCTCCTTCTTCTTTTGCTGGCATCTGTTTTTACTCCGTTATTCCCGATTCCTTTATTGCGTTTTCTATTTCTTTTTTATCTTTAATATTTAATACAGTAAACCTTTTCCTGATTTCAGGGGCACATTCTACGGCTGAAATAAATACATCTTTAGTAACACCTGATTTCACAAGAGATAGTGGAAATGAAATAGACTTATACATCTTTTTTACAGCAGGAAGATATCCGCTGTGCTGTAAAGAAAGCGTAAATATAGCGGCAATACCTGCTTGAATTCCATGCAGTAATGGTTTTCCCATAATCCTATCAAGACAATGACTGATGAGGTGTTCTGAACCACTTGCAGGCCTTGAACTTCCTGCGACTGCCATAGAAATGCCACTCATAATCAAACTTTCAGTAAGATTTGTTAAAAATTTATCTTTATTTTGGGTATCCTGCGATAAAATATAATACAGAAATCTTTCTGCCGCCCCCTTTGACAAATACAATGCTTCATAATTTATCTCTTCACCTGTGTGAATTGAGGAAATCTGCCAATCCTGCACCGCTGAAAGATTTGCGATGAGGTCTCCAATGCCTGCCAATATAGTATTATAAGGGGCGTCTTTTATAATGTCTGTATCTACTATAATACCTTCTGGCAAAGGTGTCCATTCCCTTTTTAATCTTTTATCATTTTTTATCACAACAATAGGAGAATATATACCATCATTGGAAAGTGTAGTAGGAAAAGAGAGAAAAGGGATATTGATATGGTAAGCAATTAACTTACTTGTATCAAGAACGCTTCCTCCACCTATACCTATAATAAGTTTAACATTTTCTTTAACAATTTCCTTTTCAATCTTTTTAATATCTTCCGACAGGGTATTCTTCAGCACAATGGTTAGTATTTTTGAGTTAAAATGGGTAATAACATTTTCTGCAATTTGTTTAACCCTGTTGCCGCCTGTAATTAATCCTGCATTAACATTGCCAAAATTTTTCTCAATAATGGATTGTAACCTTTCACTTTTGCCCTTTCCTATTTCAATTATTCTGGGAGAGAAATGCAAGTCCATATTAATCAGAAGAAATTTTCTTCACCTTAACGGAATCCGGCAATTTGGGAAAATACTTGATATTACGGGAATGGAGTTTTATCTTCTTGAACTGAAAATGAATAGAGGAAACATCACTATTGTATGAGATGAAAACGGGCATTTTTTTCTTGTTGAATTTGATTTTGATAAATAGACTATCTTCTCCATTTTGATAAAGAAGATTTACGAAGTCTTTTTGTTCTTTTACTGCCTTAAATATGGACAGAGGGGAGAATATTGCACCAATAAGTGGAATTGTAAACGGCATTTGATATGCCTTTGCCTCATCTGGAAGATAAATAACTACTGTATCTTTGCCAAATATCATTTCCCTTTTTGGCTTCTTAATATTTATAAAAAATCCATCCCTCGATACAGTGATATTACCCTTAAATAGTACGGTGTCTCCCTGTGAAAAAAATGTCTCTGTAAAGTCCGCATTAAATACCTTATATCTGGCGATATTATGTTCATATTGGACTAAAATTCCTGAAAATAATAGAAAAATCATTTCGTTTTATCCCCCTTTTACTAAGACTTCTCTTGCTTTTGAACCTTTATATGGTCCTACAATTCCTGCTTTTTCAAGGGCATCTATTAGCCTGCCCGCACGTGCATATCCAACCTTCAATTTTCTCTGGAGAAAAGATACAGAGGCAGTCTGATGTGTAATAATTAATTTCTTAGCCTCTTCAAATAATTCATCCTCCCCTGTTTCTTCCTTTTTATTATTGTATAATTTAGATAACTCAGGTTTTGATGCGAGGATTTCTTCAACAGGGGAAAAATACTCTATCTCTTCTAGAACGCCCTTAAATTTTTCTGAAGACTCTTCCCCTATCTCCCTCTTTAATAAATTGCAGAATACATCCAGTCTCTCTTCACTGCCAGGCAAAGCAGGATTGGAAATCGTATCAAGCATATCTTCTTCTATAATAAGGTCCACAATCTTTAAATAATCCTTTATTTTTCCTTTCAGCAATTCTTTCAAATGTATTTTCCCCCAGAGGTTTGCAACACTTTTTGCCTCCTCTGTTGAAACGAATGCACCGTGAAGCCTCATTACATTACCCTTCCCGGAAGGGAGATAAAGCATATCACCTTTACCAAGAAGTTTTTCTGCCCCAACTGCATCTAAAATTGTTGATGAATCATGCCTTGATGCAACCTGAAATGAAATCCTTGCAGGGAAATTTGCCTTTATCAACCCTGTAATTACATCTACAGATGGTCTCTGGGTAGCAATTATCAGGTGGATACCCACTGCCCTTGCCATCTGGGCAAGCCTGATTAAGGCATCCTCTATTTCTCTACCGGAAGACATCATCAAATCTGAAAGTTCATCAATAATAATCAAAATATAGGGCTTCTTATCCTTCATTTTCTTATTGTATCCCTCTATGTCCCTTACGCCTGCCCTTGCAAATTCCTTATACCTCAACTCCATCCAGATGATTGCCTCTCTGAGTGTTTCAAGCGCTTCTCTGGGTTCTATAATCACAGGTCTTAAAAGATGGGGGATGCCATTGTATATAGAGAGTTCAATCCTCTTGGGGTCAATCATAATAAATCGGACATCCTGTGGTGTAGATTTGGAAAGAATACTCACAAGAATAGAGTTTATAAATACACTTTTTCCACTGCCTGTTGCACCTGCAACCAGAAGATGAGGCATATTTCCTATGTCGTCGAAGTATGGGGCGCCTGTGATATCCTTCCCTATGGGAATAAAGAGATACGACGAAGTTGTCCTGAAATTATCATTTTCCAGAAAATCCCTTATATAAACAGTATTCCTTTTTTTATTTGGGATTTCAATGCCAACTGCACCTTTACCTGGTATTGGAGCAACAATCCTGATACTGCGGGCCCTCAACGCAAGTGCAAGGTCATCGGAAAGGTTTGATATCTTGGAAACCTTTATGCCCGGTGCGGGTTCATATTCAAACCGTGTAATAACAGGTCCTGAAATAATATTCCTCACATTTCCATTTACAACAAAATCTGCAAGTTTTTCTTCCAATGCATTTGAAAGCCTTTTCTTTTCATTCTCGTCAACAACAAATTCATTTGTAGATTCGGCAAAAATAGAGAGATATCTTTTGTAAAAATCTTCATCTACATTTTCATTTACCTTCTCCAGTTCTACTTTCCCCACAGGTGCAGGAGGTTTTACCTTACTTTTTTTCACCTTTGGTTTTACAGGTATTTTCTCCTGCCTCGTACCTTTTATATTTTTAATATATAGATATAACAAACCCGATGTAATGAAAAAGAGGATAAAAAATATAAAATAAACCCCACCTATTCCGAAGTGGTTTCTAATCCACCGATACATAATTCTATTGAACTCGCCCGAATATCTATTGTTTAATGATAATAGGGTTTCTAAACTAAAGAAATAGCCCAGGAGAAATCCGCTCCATATAAAGAAAACTTCTAAATAGTCTTTTGCAAAAAAACTTATAGCCCCAATCAAAATAATAAATGGAAGTATATAACTTCCGATACCAAAACCTGAAATGAGATATTTCGCTATATAGAAACCAATAGGACCGCCGAAATTTCTATCAGGCAAAACCCCTGTTCTGTATGTTAACATACTTACGAAGATAAGAAGAAATACAAGGGATAGTATAGAAAAATTTATCCATTTCTGGTGTGCAGGGCTTATCCTTTTATATACTATCCAGTATCCCCTCAGTAATATAACCGCAAATATTAATATTATAATCCAGTAAAGTATCGTCATAAAACAATCATACAAAAAAAATCCCCGGTGTCAAGGAAAAAGTTGATTGACCACCCCACATTTTTTGACATTTTTCTTTTTTACCCTTAAACCTGCGCATTAAATCGTAGGTTCAATTCAAGGATTTCGGGAACAGATACTAATGGGCGAACATGCGGATTCGCCCCTACTATACGCCATACCCCATGCTTTCCCACCTTCTCACTTATCTACTCATTCACTACCTTTATTTTTTTCTTGATTTTTCTCAGTATTTTATTATTCTATAATTATGAAAATAGGGTATATTTCTACTTATTTACCGCAGAGGTGCGGCATTGCAACATATCTGAATTATTTCCTGATGGCGTTCAGGAGGGTTTATCCGGATGCAAAAATCACAGTTTTTGCAGAGGATGGTGCAGAAAGGATAACCGAAAAGAACTTTTCTGTCATACCTTGCTGGAATAGAGAGAAAAACTATCCCGACCAAATATTACCCTTATTGAATAATCTGGATATACTTCATATTCAGCATGAGTATAGTATTTACAGGTTTGACAATAGGCTTCCTGACCTGCTTGAGAAGGTTTCTTCTTCTATTAAAAAAATTATTACAATACATTGTGTAAGACCGACAGAATTTTCTCCAAGGGGTTTCGTGGATGAAGAATATGCAGCAAGGATAGCAAAACTCGCCGATAAAGTGATTGTCCACCTACCCTCTCAATCAGCAATCTTAAAGAGACTGGGAGTACCTGAAAATAAAATTTTTATTATTCCTCACGGGACATACCTGACGAACGCAGATAAAATAAAATCCCGTAGGAGGTTGAAATTGCCTGAAAAAGGCAGGATATTAACGATGTTTGGTTTCTTAAAATCTCATAAACACTATGAAATTGCTATCGATGCATTATTGTCTATTATAAAAAATATGCCTGATGTG
>WFRC01000316.1 GCA_015486685.1 Caldifarciminota bacterium | reverse complement strand
TATCCGCACTGATATCAAAACTAAATGTTTTATGGGCAATCCCAATGCCAAAAGTTTTCCCTATCCTTTTCCCGTTATTATCAATAAAGTATCCTACCCTGAATGCTGCAAAATTATTGAATGTATATTCAATACCTGCGGATTTCCATGTATCAAACCACTCATCGTGAAAATTCCTTGTTAATCCTACAACAATCTTGGTTAAATCCGCAGCAAAAATCAGTTTATGGTAGTCTGTGTTTATAAGATAATCCGCAACTCCCACCCTTACTGTGCGTGGAATTGGGTCGGAACCGCCACCTTCTACATAACCGATATTTGGTCCGAAGTTGCTCAATGCAGCACCCAACCTTACTGCCTTATTGATTTTATAAAGAACACCTGCATCCAGTGCCCATGTTTCTCCATATCCACCTCCCCTAAAACTTGGGTCTATCATTCGGACTATCCAATCTGGTGCCAGAAAACTAAATATAAACTTAAAACCCACTCCAACACCCAGTTTTTCATTTATCGCCCTTGCAAACGAGACCTTTGCTGCCAGGTCATAATTCCTGAACCGTGCGATTGTATTGCCAGTAGCATCTGTTGCTTCTGTTTCACCTGTTGTAATGTATGTGAGTGCAAATCCCATATTTGAACCCGACGACATAGGGTGGATAAAACCTGCATATTCATAGTACATACCCGGATATAGCCCCATTAGCCAATTTACATGCTGAAATGCGGCACAATTTTTTGTCTCAAATGCAATACCCCCATCATTGTAGTATGTGGAAAGTGCACCTTTTGCTATTCCTGTATAGGCACCTCCCATTCCCGTAGGCCTTGACCCGGGATATATCATCAAAAAAACAACGCCTGCCTCCATTGAATTGCCCAGAAGTATTATACCTATAAGTAATCCAAGTATAGATTTTCTCATAATTACCTCCTTGTTTAAAGTTCAGAGTCCCCCAAAAAAACCATTAAGCGTAAGGCGTGAGCCGTAAATAGTTAAAACTACGCAGAGGCAAACCTCTGCACTCCAAAATAATGCGGAATAAAAGCGCTTACCGCCTTACAGTCTTTCTTTTAACTTTTCTCTCATCAACTCATTTTTCTCCTGTTATCTCTTTAATTTAACAAAAACTTGGGAAAAGTCAATATTTTTCTTGCTTAATTCTGAAAATTTTGTTATATTTTTATGATGATAAGGAAAGTGGAAAATTATATTAAAAAAACAGGAATGTTAAATAGAGGTGAAAAGATTCTGGTAGGGTGTTCGGGAGGCCCTGATTCTACTGCGTTGTTGTATATCCTTAATACACTCTCAGCAAAATGGGAATGGAAGATTGCTGTATTTTATCTCAATCACGGCATAAGAAAAGAGGCGGGCATTGAAGCAAAATTCGTAGAAAAAACAGCAGAAAAGTTATCCCTCCCTTTTTATATAGATAGGATTGATGCAGTTTCTTATAGTAAAATACACAAACTCTCACTTGAAGAGGGCGCAAGGGAATTAAGATATCGGGCTTTTGAGAAGATAAAAGATGAAGTTTCTGCGGATAAGGTGGCAGTGGGGCACAATCTCTCGGATAATGTTGAAACATTTTTGATGAGATTGTTTCAGGGGGCAGGCATTGGTCTTTCAGGTATTCAGCCCATATTTAAGTATATTGTAAGGCCATTGCTTATCGTTAGTAGGGATGAAATCCTTAAATTTCTCCATCGGCATAATATTGATTATCTTACAGATATTTCCAACTATTCCGAGGCATTTTTGAGGAATAAAATCAGGATGGATATTCTTCCGTATATTGAATCTCTCTTTCCCAATGTTCAGGTAACAATCAACCGTTCAGAGAGAAATATATCAGATATTGTATTTGCATTAAAAGAACGTTTAAAAACAGAAAACATTATCCAGGAAAGTGAAAAATGGGTTTCAATCAAGAAAAATGCATTTTTTCAGTTGCCAGATGGTGCAAGATTTATTATATTGAACCTCAGCCTTCAGAAATTGGGCATGCAAAATAGACTCAAGAGGGCACATCTGGAGAAAATAGACGCGCTAAAAGAAAGGGGAGGCACAATAAAAATTAGCACAGGCACAATTTATATAGGAGAAGAGATTTTTATATACAGGGACGACTACTTACAAAAGGATAACGCAAAAACACTTTCTATCCCCGGACTTACTAAATTTGGCAATTTCTCTATTAAAACAGAGATAGTAAAAAACATTCCTGACATCAAGAATGGAGATTTTTATTTTGATATAGATAGAATAACTTCGCCTTTGACAGTAAGGGCAAAAAAAACAGGGGATAGGATTGTGCCATTTGGAATGGAGGGAGAAAAGAAGATAAAAAAGGTATTTATTGATAAGAAAATACCAAGACCTTTAAGGGATATGTATCCGGTAATTGAAGACAAAAAAGGTATCCTTATCGGGGCTGGAACGAGAACAAACAGGGCAAGAATAATGAAAAAAACCAACAGGATATTAAAAATTAGTATTAAAGAATGGAAGGGGGAATTGTGATGGATAAAAAGCCAAAAAATAATATACAGGTATGGAGAACATTTATTATCTGGACTGTTATATTCCTGGGATTATACCTTTTACTGAGAATGCCGCAATCAGAAAAAAGTAAGGTTATAACCTATACGGAATTTCAAAAATATGCAGCATCCGGGAATCTTAAAACAGCAAAATTCAATGGGAGAGAAGTTTCGGGGGAAATAGAAGGGGTAGGAAAATATAAGGTTTATCTGCCCTTTGATGACCCTAAACTTCCAAAGGAACTCGCAAAGAAATCTGTGGATGTATCTTCAAAGTCCAATATTAATGCGTGGAGTATTGTAATTCAATACCTTCCGATTGTCTTTTTTATTCTATTATTCTTATTTTTTATAAAGCAGATGCAGTATGGACCGAATAAGGCATTCCAGTTTGGACAGAGCAGGGCAAGGATGGCAAAGCCCACAGATAAAAAGGTAACATTCAAAGATGTAGCAGGGGTTGAAGAGGCAAAAGAGGACTTAAAAGAGGTCGTAGACTTTCTAAAGAAGCCCTCTAAATTTTACAGATTGGGGGCAAAGATTCCAAAAGGTGTGCTTCTGGTTGGTCCTCCGGGAACCGGGAAAACACTATTGGCAAAGGCTGTTGCAGGTGAAGCAGGTGTGCCTTTCTTTTCTATTTCAGGTTCTGATTTCGTAGAAATGTTCGTAGGGGTAGGCGCATCCAGGGTAAGAGATTTGTTTGATAGGGCAAAGAAAAATAGGCCCTGTATTGTTTTTATTGATGAGATTGATGCAGTTGGAAGGCACAGGGGTGCAGGTATAGGTGGTGGTCACGATGAGAGAGAACAGACCCTAAATGCCTTACTTGTAGAGATGGATGGTTTTGAGCCCAATGCAGGGATTATTGTGCTTGCAGCAACAAATAGGCCTGATATACTTGATAAGGCACTTCTCAGACCGGGCAGATTTGACAGGGAAATTGTGCTTGATGTGCCTGATATAAGGGGCAGAGAGGGTATCCTGAAAGTGCACATAAAAAATGTAAACTTAAACAAGGATGTAGACCTTTCTGTAATAGCAAAAACTACACCGGGATTTACAGGGGCTGACCTGGCGAATCTCGTGAATGAGGCAAGTTTGCTTGCAGCAAGGAGAGGGGCGAAAAGTGTGGCAATGAAGGATTTTGAAGAGGCAAAGGACAAGATTCTGATGGGTGCAGAGAAGAAAAGTATGATAATCAGCGAAGACGAAAAAAGGCAGATTGCATATCACGAGGCAGGTCATACATTGGTTTCAAAATTTATGCCCCATACAGACCCTATCCATAAGGTTACGATAGTACCAAGGGGAAGGGCACTAGGTGTTACCCAGCAACTTCCTATTGATGATAGAAGGATTTATTCCAAAGATTATATATATTCCCAACTTGTTGTCCTACTGGGGGGAAGGGCGTCAGAGATTGAATTCTTAAAGACCTTAACAACGGGAGCCGCTGATGATATTTATAAAGCAACAGCACTGGCAAGAAAGATGGTTTGTGAATGGGGAATGAGTGAAAGGATAGGACCTTTGACAGTGGGTAAAAGAGGAGATGAGGTATTTCTGGGAAAGGACTTTGCCACAATCAAAAACTTTTCAGAAGCCACCTCAAAAATCATTGATGAGGAAATTAGAAAATTCGTGGAGGATGCGCAGAAAAAGGCAATGGATATTATAAAGAAACATAAGGATTTGCTTCAAAAGATAGCAGAGGGATTGCTCAAAAAAGAGGTCTTGACAGGAAAAGAAGTAGATGCTATCATAAAGGGAAATGGAAAAACAAAGAATAAAAGAACTTATAAGAAAACTAATTGAGGCGATAGGAGAAGACCCTGAAAGGGAGGGGTTGAAAAATACCCCTGATAGGGTCGCCAGGATGTATGAAAGGATTTTTTCTGGGATTGGGAAAGACCCCAAAAAGGAAATCAGGGTATACAGAACAAAGAATTATGACGAGATTATTATGATAAAGGACATCAGTTTTTATTCTATGTGTGAGCACCATCTCCTTCCATTCTTCGGAAAGGTGCATATTGCCTATATACCAAAGGATGATAGAATCACAGGATTTTCAAATATCCTCGGGGTTGTAGATTCTATCGCAAGCAGGCTTCAGATTCAGGAAAGGATGACAGCAGAGATTGCGGATATTTTAATGGAAATGTTAAAACCTATGGGTGTTTTTGTGATTGTAGAGGCAAGGCAACTCTGTCTTGAAATGCAGGGTATTAAAAAAACAGGAGAAACCACAGTAACATCTGCCATAAGAGGGGCATTCAAGAGGGAATCTACACGTTTAGAAGCCCTTTCACTTATCAAAGGAGAGATGAGATAACCAGGGATACCCATTGCAAAATGAAAAAAGACTGTTAAAAGTTGAAAGTTAAAGGTTGAAGGTAAAATCAATGAAAAAATGAGAATGTAGGAGGGGCTTCCCAGCCCTGATAATTTCTTAATTGCCTTTCCTCTGGAATCATGGTCTTTTTCATTTTGCCCTCTCTTTTATCTCCTTCGTATTTCCTATTTTTTCTTTTCCTAAAGGTATCCCCCTCTCTCAGTCTCTCCCTCAAGGGAGAGAAGAAAAGAGGAATGTCCCCATTTAGTGGGGGGAGAGATGGGAGGTTTCCCTCCCTTGACGTCTACCTGTGCGTGTCCGCACGCAGACAGGGGAGGGACTGAGGGAGGGTGTTTTTCTGTCTTGCGAGTTTTTTAATTTTTATGACTGACCCCGCTGAAAAGTGGGTAAGGAATTACATACGCATCCTATTTATCATAGATTGGGGCAAATCTCCTCCAGTATTATAGTTTAACATCTGGGCTGAATAATAGTTTCCATTCTCTTTATAATTGATAAAATTATTGGGTGCTATTGAGAACCATCCACCTAATAAAATAAATATAATTATATGCATAATCGCCTCCTATTTCTTAAACATCTCTTTTGGATATTTTACTATCCAGTATTTCTCATTATCCATATTTGCCACATAGAAATCTCCTGTAGGAGAGATATAAATAGTCTTAAAATCACCATACATTACTATATCATACTTAATCTGTCCAATATATTTTCCATTATGATTGAATTTCTTTAAAAACCGTTCATAACAGAGACCTCCCTTGCCCTTACAGAAATTAATATAAAAATTCCCCTCCTTATTTTCTCCTTCCATACGGAATAGAAATGTATCACCTTTCGGTATATATTCATTGAGAAGCACTTTTTCAGGAACTATAGGGAATTTTGTCTTCCGTAGCCTCATCTTATAAAATCTGATTTCCCCTTTTGTTTCTATCATCCTATCATAAGAATAATAACTTCTTAAATCTTTTCTCTTTATTATAGCAATGGTATCCCTTAAATCAGGGGAAACAACGATTTCCCTGTTAACAAGTCCCTGAGCATTATACCCCAACCTGTGCATATATCCTTTATAATCTGTCTCTGGAGGAAGTTCCTTTTTTATTTCTTTCATCTCTTTCCCTGTAAGAATCTTCATTAATTTACCATCTTTGCTGAATATTTGAATTCTTTCAGGAATATGTTCGGAATCCCAGATATAAATATTTCCCTGCTCATCTACTCTAAAATTCCCGGGCCCGTATGCCATATCTGCAAATGTCACTCCCACCTGTCCTTTATCTTTGCCAAATCTACATACAAGAACTGTTTCGGGTCTTGCAACCTGTGATAATACAAATAAACCAATCAAGAACATAAATACCTCCTTTATTATTTTCTTCCAATGCCTTTAAATTTATTACTATCGTTCCAATATGACCTATGAGAGAATTTTTCATACATTACACTTCGTGGGTGATTATTGTGCCAATCGTTTTTATTATAATAGTATAAAGAACTTGTGGCATGCATCACTTTCGCAGTATCATCACATATTATCCCAACATGGTTAACAGTACCATCCTCATTATAATCAATAAATACCATATCCCCTGGTTGCCTATCACTGAATGTTAATCCAGACTTATGATACTTATTGTAAAGCATTTGTGCATTTGTATTACAAACATTTATCCACTCCTGAATATTATTTTTTCATAGTATGCGTAGTCGTAAGCTAAAGTTGCAAGTCCAGAACAATCTACTCCATAATACCCTTGAAAAGTTTTAGTGCC
>WFRC01000315.1 GCA_015486685.1 Caldifarciminota bacterium | reverse complement strand
CAAGACCTGGTGCAAGGAGAGAAACCCTTGAAGCATATATTAAAAAACTTGATAAACTTGAACAAATTGCAAGTTCCTATGATGGAGTTGGTAAAGTTTACGCTATGCAGGCAGGAAGAGAAATAAGACTTATAGTGGAACCTGAAAAAGTTTCAGATGCGGAGATTGAAGAAGTCGCAAATGAGGTAGCAAGACAGATAGAAAAAGAATTGCAATATCCGGGACAAATCAAGGTTACAGTAATTAGAGAGGTTAGGAGTTCTGAATATGCAAAATAAGAAAGACAGCCGTTGGCAAAAGGAAGCTCTCTCTTAGTCTCTCCCAGAGGGAGGGAGATTCCCAATTCCTTCCCCACCAAAAGGGATTTTCCTTATTTTTTTCTCTCCCTTGATGGGAGAGGATTAAGGGAGGGTGAATTTGGAGTATCGTTTCCGCTCCCATCCTGTGAGATTGCCACGGCTCAATAAATTGAGCCTTGCAATGACACAGACAAGTGGGAAGTGAGAATGCGGAATGCGGATTTAACTGATATGTCATTGCGAGGAGCGTAGCGACGAAGAAGCCGAAGGCGTGAGCGAATGCAATGAACAAACAATCTCACAGGTTTTTCCCTTTCTGTCATTGCGAGGGAGTGAAACGACCGAAGCAATCTCACAGGTGGGGTGGTGTAGTTTTGGAGTGCATTCACCGTGTGAATGCGTTTCTCATTGTCATTGCGAGCCGAAGGCGAAGCAATCTCATTAAATGGGAAGGAGTTGTTTCCTCTTTGTCTCCCTCCCTTGACGGGAGGGATTAAGAGAGGGTGAAATGAACAAAACAAACAATACTAACATTAGAAAGAAGGGATAAATGGCGCAGCAAAATGTATTAAAAGTATTATTTATTGGCGATATAGTAGGAAAACCAGGGAAAAGAATTACTGCAGAACTTATCAGAAAGGTCAAAGAAGAAAGAAGTATTGACCTTATAATTGCTAATGGAGAAAATGCATCTGGTGGTTTTGGTATTACTGCATCATCTGCAAAGAAGATATTTTCCTATGGAGTAGATTGTATTACAACAGGTAATCATATATGGGATAGGAAAGATTTTATAAATGATATTGGAGAATTTGAATATGTTTTGAGACCATTAAATTATCCACCGGATACCCCGGGAAGGGGGTGGTGCATAATTGAACGAGGAGGGACAAAGATTGCCGTAATAAATCTAATGGGAAGGATTTTTATGCACCCTATTGATTGTCCTTTTCGTGCAGGCGAAAGCATTGTTCGTAGATTATCAAAAGAGACAAGAATTATCATTCTAGATTTTCATGCAGAGGCTACTGCTGAGAAAGTAGCATTTGGCTGGTATATAGATGGTAAAGCCTCTGCTGTATTGGGAACACACACTCATATACAAACTGCTGATGAGAAAATCTTACCGGGAGGTACGGCGTATATAACAGATGTTGGAATGACAGGCTCTTTCGATTCTGTAATAGGGGATAAAAAGGAAAATGCTATCAAAAGGATGCTGACATTTGTCCCATATAATCTTAGTCCCGGGGAAAAAGATTTAAGAATGGATGCTGTATATTTAGAAATAGACAAAGCCACAGGCAAGGCATTAAAGATAGAAAGAATGGAAGTGAAAGAAACAGCAGGGAGACATGAGTAGCAAGATTACCTCACTAATAACGGTGATACGATGATATGGTGATACGGAAAAAGACAGGTTAAGAAAAAAGAGTGAATAAGATAAAATACCTGCCAGCAATTCAAGAAAGAAAATATGGGCTCCCAACTGCCAGTATTGTCATTGCGAACCTGCCAGAGGCAGGCGTGGAAGTCGGAGACGTGAGTGAGCGAAGCGAAATGAACTGCCGCAGACGTGAGCGAATGCAATAAGTGAACAACCTCACAGGTTTTTTCCCATTGTCATTGCGAGGCTCAATTTATTGAGCCGTGGCAATCTCACAGGTGGGGAGGAAAAGTTTCCACTTAATAGGAATTTTTCTCTTTATTTCTTCCCCCACTAGATGGGGACATTCCTCTTTTCTTCCCTCCCTTGATGTCTACCTGCGCGTGTCCGCACGCAGACAGGGGAGGGACTAAAGGAGGGTGAAGATATATAAATATATGCAAAAAAGGAGGTAAAAGATTAGATTACTTAAAGGTAAATGGGTCGGCGAAAAGATAGAAGATGAGATTAAAAAGAAACTTTTGTCATTGAAAAAGCCACCTGTATTGGGGATTATCAAGGTTGGAGAGTGTTCGGATGCACTTTTCTATCAAAGGGGTATTGAAAGGACTGCAAAAAAAACAGGGGTGGAATATGTTATTAGAGAATTCCCTGAAAAGATTGGTCAGGAAGATTTCTTAAAAGAGATTCAAAAAATAAATAGAAATAAAAAGATTGATGGGTATATTGTCTTATTACCACTGCCTTCCCATATTTCACCGGAAAAAGTATTTGAACATATATCTCCTAATAAGGATGCAGAAGGGATGACCCCGTATAATCTTGGTAAAATTCTGTTAGGTGAACCTGTGGTTATTCCTCCAACACCCCTTGCAGTGCTGGAAATATTTGAAAAATATGAAATCCCTGTAAAATCAAAGAATGTTGTAATTATAGGTAGGAGTAAAGAAGTGGGTATGCCGCTTGCAAATCTTCTTATGTTAAAAAAAGAATATGGCAACGCTACTGTTACTGTATGTCATTCAAAGACAAAGGAGATAAAGAAAATTACTAAAAAAGCAGATATTCTTATTGCCGCAATGGGCAAAGCATTGTTTGTTAAGAGAGATTTTATAAAGAAGGGTGCTGTTGTGATAGATGTAGGCATAAATTTATATAAAGGAAAGATTGTGGGTGATGTAGATTTTGAAGATGTAAAAAGCAAGGCAGGTGCAATTACACCTGTTCCCGGTGGTGTTGGCGTAATTACTTCCCATCTTATATTAAAGAATTTGATAAAAATATGCGAAAAAGATAGCGGTAGATGGCAGAAAGCCGCTTACCGCTAAAAGGATATTTGCCTTTGGCGTTATTACACTTCATTGTATATTACGCTTCGCTGTTATTTGTTGTAAATAATGAACGAAATGAACGAGAATAACGGTGATACGATGATATGGTGATACGGAAATAGTTGTAATGTTGAAAGTTGAGATGCTGAAACGAGTTCAGCATGACAATTCAGGGTTAGCATAATAAGAAGGAATGAAATAGAACAGACAGACTAAATAGACGAGATAGACTAGACAGACCAAATAGACTAAACTAACGAAATAAACAAAATTATGGATAAAATATATACAGTAAGCGAAATTACAAAAATTATTAAACAACTCCTTGAAGAAAGTATTCCTTATGTATGGGTGTCAGGAGAAATGTCAAATTTCAAGCGGCATTCAAGCGGACACCTGTATTTTTCATTGAAGGATGAGAACGCCCAGATGAGATGTGTTATGTTTAGAAGCAATGTTAAAGATTTTTCATTTGAGATGGAAGATGGACTGAAGGTAAGGGTTTATGGGAAGATTGGGGTATATGAAGGTTGGGGTAGTTATCAATTGTATGCCGAAGAAATCTTACCTGCTGGTATAGGTGATTTAGCCGCAAGATTTGAGTTGCTCAAAAAGAAACTAAAAAAAGAAGGTCTATTTGCCCCTGAACATAAAAAGGAATTGCCTGAGTATCCTGAAAGGATTGGAGTTATTACATCTCTTGAAGGCGCAGCTGTAAGAGACATCTTAAGAATCCTGAAAAGAAGAATGGTAGGCGAGGCTATAATAATCAGACCCACATTGGTGCAGGGAGATAAAGCGGCAATGGATATTGCAGAGGCAATCAGGGAATTTAATGAATATGGGGATGTAGACCTTTTAATTGTAGGAAGGGGAGGCGGTTCTCTGGAAGATTTATGGGCTTTTAACGAAGAGGTTGTAGCGAGGGCAATATACAACTCCAGAATTCCGATAATTTCAGCGGTTGGGCATGAAATTGATTTTACCATCTCTGATATGGTAGCAGATACAAGGGCTGCTACTCCATCAGAGGCGGCAGAGATTGCAGTAAAGGCAAAAGATACGATGAAAGAAGAATTAAAAGAAAAGAAAAAAAGTTTAATGAGATATGTAGATAATATATTAAAAGAGAGGCTAAAAAACATTACTTCCGCACAAAAAAGGTTATCTTCGCCTTATTTATTGAGCAGGATTAATGAAAGAACACTCAGGTTAGACCATCTATATGAAGTGTTGAGAACATCATTAACCAGTAATATATCTGTAAAAAATCAGTATGTAAATACAATGAAATCCAGAATAATGATGAAACAACCCGCAGGAATAATTGATGCAAGGATAAACAATATCAAAAATCTAAAAGATAATATCCAGAAATCTGCCCGTAAACAAATAATGGATAGGGGAATAAATGTAAAGAATTTAGAACAGAGATTAAGTGCAGTAGGCCCTATAAATGTGTTAAAACGGGGTTATTCAATTGTCTTTAAGGATGGTAAAGTAATCAGAAATGCCTCAACACTTTCTGCTGGAGACGAAATAGATATAAAATTTCATTCAGGCTCATCAAAAGCAGATGTAAAAGAGGTAAAAAATGGGTGAATAAGGGTTTTGGCACAGACTCAGCTGTCAGACTTTTTCCCCTTTTAACCTTATATTCTTAACTTATAATTTAGTATCTGAACCTCATCTGCATAGTAAAACTTCTTTTTCCTGAGGGGTCTTGTTCTCCTATGAGATTACCCCATCTGCCAAGTCTATATTCTAAGTGCAATTTGCTGTATCCATAGGAGAATACATCCGTGCTGTATGTGACATAAAAATTCCTTGTGAAGTATTTTCCTATTACTAATTTTGTCCTTTCTCCCTCTTCAAGGCTCATAACATCTAACCCAACCCTTGATTGAATCTCCTTTAATAATGTTTTTCTTAACCAATATGTAATTGCCCTTTTTTTAAATTTATTTTCAACCTCTTCTATAGATGCAAGTTGGTTCCATCTCATATTAAGATTTAGAAGTGCAATAATTTCATCAAGGGGCATTGGGGGTTTTGAATATAAATTAAATTTGGGCGTTAACATTGAACCTGATACAGAAAGAAATATTGAATCATCTGGCGGCACAAATGTAGCAGCGAGAAATGTTATATCAGGGTTTATTTCCTGAGTATTCAAAAAATGGAATTTTCCATTAAGGAGAGAAAATTCCCTATCAAGATAAAACAATTTTCCCCGTTTAGTTTTAAGTAGTCCGGATATATTCCAGTTTTCTTTATTGTGGATTACCGTTGCATCTCCGCCAATCTCCGCATTGGCAAAATCATTCCTTAACCAGATATTATAATTTGATGCATCTATATTAAGATTTACATAATATTCTTTCTTGTAAGTACTAATAGTTTCTTTTTTCTTAAATGGGGTGGTAATTTTTGCCTTTATAATATTTACTTTTCCATTTATATATGGTATCTTATCTCTTAAAGAGAAATTTACCTTTCCATCCAGTACAGCAGACACATCTTTTAAGCTTTCGAAAGGCACTTTATCCATCTGTAGGTCAAAATTATATGAGGCATCTGGTAAGAGATGTGCTTTGCCAGAAATTTCTATCTTACCTGTTTTTATTTTCCCTGTTATATGGTTGGTCACTATTTCCTTACCATTCATATTTATAACACCCTGTATTTGTTCTATATCTGTGGATACAGAAGAAATTGTAATGTGATTATTATTTAATAGGAGAAAGCCATTAAAAAGGGGATTATTCACCTGTCCTTTTATGCCAATATTACCTGTAATGCTTCCTGACTTAAACTCCAGATATTTAGAAAAAGGGAGAAAGACCCATCCTGGTGTATTGTTCAGGTGTATTGTAAGTTGCATATTTTCTTTGGCTGATAATTTCCATCTTTTTATAGGGATAATACCCTCAATTTTCATCTCACCTTTGTCATACATATTGAATTTGTCTAACATAATTTTATCAGGAAAAACTGTAACAGTAAAGTCTAATGAATCCCCCGTTAACTTCTTATATTTGGGTTTTTCAATCTTGCCTTTTATTTGTATGCCTTTCCCATTTATACTGCAGCGAAAATTCGACATTCCTGATATAGGTGATTTTAAGGATAAAATGGTTGAAACAAAATTCAGGTTGATATTCTCTCCCGCAATTTTGCCCATATTCTCTTTTCCTATTATCCCTGATACTAAAATTTTCCCATTACCAACCCTCAAGATACTATTTTCCACCTTTAACCCTTTAGATGATATTAAACACCTGAATGGGGATATGGACGACAATGAGTCTTTTCCCTTCGCAAAGATTAAATGTTTTAAGATTATGTTATATTCATTCCCAATCCTTTGTCCGCTACCATCCATTTTAAGGTCTAAATTATCTCCTTTCATAAACCCATTAAATTTATATCCATTCCGAATAAAGATATTCAAATATCCTGTCTTAAATTTGAGTGTTCCTGTTGAGGAATTTACCAGGGCGACATCTACCGTTCCTTCATTATCTACAATGTTTATATTCCCACCGGCGTAATCGCAGATGATACCTTTACCTTTAATTTCCTTTATCCCGAAATCCCCTACAATCTTTTTATTTTTTAGAGAAACACTTCCTGTTAAGTATCCTGAATATGGGATTTTTTTCAGTCCTACAATGTTTCTCAGGGGAAAATCTTTTACATCTATATATATATTTGTTTTACCATTCAAAGTTCCATTTATTTGAATTCTACCCGCTCCTGATTTGATATAAATGCCGTCTGTAGCCCATAGGTTTTTATCCCTTTTGATATTTCCATAGATGCTGTCGATATATATTCCTTTATTTTCCAATTTTCCCGAGAAACCAATATCCCGAAATTTTTTCAATGAAATAATGTTTAATCTTCCCGTTATGTTTGCTTCAGGAAGTTCTTTTTTGAATGTTTTTGGCGAAAAGTTCAGCAGGGTAATTTCTGCAAAAATATCTGTGTTATCTACTTTTCCTTTAATTTTCAAATCATTCCGAGAAAAGGAGAATTTCACCCTGTTATTTAGTTCTTTTTTAATATCAAAGGCGAATGTTCCCAATCTATAATTTTTTACAGATATATCTTTTCCTTTACCTTTACCTTGCAATGCATAATTTTTATTGTCAAATTGAAGTGTAAAGTGCGTTTTAACATTTCCGGATAACCCATAATCAGGAAATATGTTTCTTAAATCACTTAAATCCCCCTGATATTTTACTTCAAATTTTGATTTGTTTTTGGAAAGCAAGCCTGTAATATGCATATCCCCATTTTCCATCTGGAGGAATCCATCAGAGATTTTAACGCCATATCTATTTCCCTTAATATTACCTTTAATTCTACTAAATCTGAGTTTATTATTATAATTACCACCGCCTTTGGAAATAGATATATATAATTTTTGTTGTATGGAACTAATATTTCCTGTTCCTGTAAGATAAATCTTTGCCCTATCCTTTTCAAAAATACCATTAATAATATTTACATTATCAATAGAAATTTCAGGATACTTAAATCTTCCTTTCTTATATTTGTTCCCATTATGAGATTTAATCTTAATTATGGGAGTTTCCATAGTAATAGAACCAATATGCCTGTGAAGAATGGCGAAAAGGGTATAATTGATTCTTATCCCATTAGCGGTAAAGATAAAGGTATTTGTATTTATTCTTACATTTTGAGCACTAAGATGTGAGAGTATATTCCATTTAACATTAGATATCATTGAACCCTGTGGAAGTTTATCCTGAATATAAGATTGAAGTTTTCTTTCAGCAAATTTGTGGAATATACCCGAAAGCAGTTGAAATATAACAATTAAGAATATAAATATAATTAAGCCTGTATATTTTTTTTTCATTAAGAGAAGAAATTATCCAGAATATGGTCTATGTTTTTCCTTTTCTTGAAGAAATGTTCCCTTTCCGGAGATGTTTCTTTCTCCTTCGAGAATATCTCTTGTATATCTTTTGTTGTTATTTTCATCTCTCTCTTAACCAATCCTAATATAGAACTTTCTGAAAATATGGATGAGAGAAGAAGAAGGTTAGTTACAGTTTTGAAATATATATTCCATTTTTTTCCTTCAAGGTAAAATTCAGTAAAGGCATTTTCTCCAACAGATTTTGCAAGTCCAGCAGTAGCATTATAAACCCCTGTTAAAAGGGCAGATAAGGAGTGGACTTGTAATGTTTTTTTAAATCCTCTGTCTGCAATTACCTGCCCTCCACGAGTAAGTAAGAGCACACACCTCGTTTTTGACTTGCTTAACAGTTCCTTTAGGTGCTCATCAATTTGGGATGAAATCTCTTCTGATAATAATATATCTTCAACCATTACTCACCAATAATTTTTATGAGTTTTTCCATTCCCGATTTTAGAGAAACCCTTATATCTCCAAGATTTGCCTGTTTTGATGATAAACAGGCAAGGATAAAGTCTTTTGTATAGGAAAACAACACTCTGGATTTATCTGTTTCGAGAGTGACAAATACATCCTTTTTTGCACCTATTTTTTTTTCAATTTCTCTCGCAACATTCGCGACAAGTGCACTTATTAGCTCGCTGTCATAACCTGTTTGGATATCACTGTCTATCAAAATGCCATCCCTGCCTGTAATAATAACTCCTAATATGCCGTCAACCTGTGTCAATGAAGATATAACCTGCTTCATATTTCCAATACCTTCCTGATAACTTTAATTGCTTTTCGAACTTTTACCATAATTAGTCCCATCATAACCTCTTTATTTGTCAGAATAGAAAGAATAACAGGGTCAATATCAAATATAAATATTTTGCCTTTTTCCATTTCAATGATGCCATCGGTAAAATTTCCTATTCCCATTCTTCCGATAGATTCTCTTGCTTCTTTATTTATAACAGATATAAGTGCTGATGTAGATTCTATATCGAGCGGAACATTTACTTTCTGTGCGATGGGTAATCCTGTTTCATCTATTACTAATGCACCAAAAATTCCTTTTATATGGGTGATTTCCGATAAAATATCCTGAATAGTTGGCTCTTTTTCCCCTTTAACAACTATTTTTTGAGGTGGGGGAGACTCCTCTTCTATAACAGTAGATACAGGTGTTTGTTCAACTTTTTCCTCTATTTCTCCTGTTTTTTCTACTGATACCACTTCTTCTTTTTTTACTGCCTCTTGAATTTTTTGTTCGGTTGGAATTTCTTCTGATGGCGTTTTCTTTTCCTCAACCGTGACCACTTCCTGTTCAGATGGGATTTCTTCGGATATTTCCTGTTCGGGTGTTTTTTCTTCTTTAATTGTAGGTATTTTCTGTTCAGATGGAATTTCTTTTGGTGCTGAAATATATTCTTTCAGGTCTGGATTATCGGGAGCAATCTTTAATCCCTTTTCTGCAAATTCTTGCATCTTTTCCATATCTCCCTTTTGTTTATAAACCTTTGCAAGGATAATATAGGCTTCAATCGCTTCTGGATTTTTTTCAATGGCTGATGTCGCAAGGTCTATAGCCTGGTCAAGCATACCATTCTGAAAATAAAGGTCTGCGAGTGCCATAATTACAGAGGCACCACCAGGGGCACTTTGTAATCCTTCATCAGCCATTTTTCACCTCATCTCTTCTTATTATTAACTTTTCTACTTTCCTTAATGCTTCAACCAATTCACTTACATATTTTGCTTTATTACCCGTTGGCGAGCGAGTAAGAAACTCTGACCATTGGGATATAGCCATCTTGAACTTGCCCATTTTTAGATAAAAGAACCCTAATTGATAAGGTATTGCAGGATTTTCTGGCTCTTTTTTGCCCAATTCTATCAAGTAATCAATGCCTTCTTTATAGTTTCCTTTTTCGTAAAAATCATCTATTACATTTTCCCATTTATGTTCTTCAACCTTTTCTTTGGTGTTCTTCACTGCTTTTTTCTTCACCAATCCTGCCATCATCATTCCATACAGGGTTTTTACTGTATCGAACTCATCGCCTGAAATTTTTATAATGTCCTCAATACTATATTCACCATTTATATGTGATAAAAGCATCCATTCTTTTGGGGTTAAATGAACATACTTTTTTTCTTCTATTTCAGAAGAAATTTCTAACACAATGTTGTATGAAGGAATCATAGAAGAAATTTTTACCATTTCATCTATCCTTCTTGCACCTTCCATAATGAGATTTTCAATTTTATAACCTAAATCAATATCAAATGGCGTATTTACTGTGCACTCTTCAAAAATAAATGTTCCATCCTTTATCTTAAAAATGCTGTATACGGCATCTTCTGAATATTTTCTTACCATATTAATGAAATCTTCCCGACTTAAAATACCTTTGTTGATAATGTTTTCAGGAAAATT
>WFRC01000314.1 GCA_015486685.1 Caldifarciminota bacterium | reverse complement strand
CAACTCTATTACTTTCTTCATCCTTCCTCCTCCATTCTTTCAACTCTACCAACTCCATAAACCCTCAACCCAATTAACTCAATCAACTCTATTACTTTCTTCATCCTTCCTCCTCCATTCTTTCAACTCCATAAACTCTCAACCCAACAAACCCTATCAACTCAATAAACTCTACCAACTCTATAAACTTATTTACCTGAATCGCTCTTTCACTTCGCAGAACACTTGAAAGCATAGCCACGCCTTGCTCTGTAAAAACATAAGGTAAATATTTGCGATGTTTGCCACGACCTTTTTTTAAGGTGACAATTTGTGACCTTAAAGAATCGTATTCTTCTTTTGTAAGTTGGAACATAAAATCTTCTGGAAAACGGTTGATATTCCGTTTAACACCCTGATTTAACACTTTTACGGATACTCCATAAAGTTTTGCAAGGTCAGAATCTAACATAACCTTATGACCACGGATAACATATATTCTTTTCTCAATCCATTCCACAGGCATAACCGCCATATTAGATTTTATTTCCTTATTCATTTCTTTCCTCCTCCTTCATCCTTCATCCTTCCTCCTCCATTCTTTCATCTCTATCAACTCAATCATTTTTCCTTCCTTATTTTTCTGCTCAAAGCAACATATTTTTGAAATCTACTTCTTGGTTTGTCGGGAATTGTTCTTTTTAACAGGCCAGATTCAAGAAGAGGATTCAGTACCCTTTCTATAAAATTGGGTCGGTGTTTAAGTTTAAGAAACTTCATTATTTCTTTTAAAGACCTCGGCTCCTTACAAAATTCCAGGGTTATAGCTCTCCTATCCATCATGTTCGTAACTTGTTCGGTGACTTGTTCGGTAACTTGTTCGGTAACTTGTTCGGTACCCTCTACCATCGGATGGGGAAGTACTAAATTAAAAGTATCGTGCTGAGTATCATTTGAATATTTGGGAAGGGGATAACCCTCCTTTTTAAGAAGTTCGATTGTGGTCTTAAGCCCTGTTCCTTTAGTTTCTGCCCATTTAATATCATAAAATACTGAAGCAATACTGGGGTTTCTGAGTTTTGAGCCCGGAGAGTCAAATTCATCAGGATTTTTCAATGAATATCCTGCATTATAAAATTCTACTCTATCATTATATATTATTACCTGTGCGGGGCTTGAAGCAAAATAATCCTGGTGCATTAGAAGATTGGTGAGACATTCTCTCAATGCTTTACGATGTGCATTTTCTTCTATTCTATCGCCTTTTTCATCACTGCGGAAAGGTATAAGAAAAAATCTATTCAGGAAATCTAACGCAATGGAGCGTAATATAAGGAGATTTCCCTTTAAATCCCTTGAAAGGAAAGGGTCTCTATCCTTTCCCCACTGAGTTCCTTTTATTCTTATTATATCAAGCCTCATTGCTGGAAAATATCTTTTTATTACCTGCTCCTTTCCAAATAAAAGAATTGCAGCGGCGGTCAAAGTTTTAGAATCATCTGCAAGCAGATTATAAGATTTCAAAAGTGCTTCAACATCATAATTTAATTCAGGAGCCTCAGGATTTACCAATTTTCTTAAACTCTTAAACGCTGAAAGTGCTTCGGGGTCAAGTTGTTCAATTGTAGTATTTTTTACTGGATAAGCATCAGGAGCTCCCATTCTCTCAATATAATATCTCCGAATGTCTTCATCTGTTAATTTTACATCGCTGGCTCCTACTCTTTTAAATCCTCCTTTAAGTGGTCCTGCATCTTTTATGTATATAGGTTTTTGATATTTTGGAGACTCATTTACCTCTATTGCTATGATTTCCTTTTTGCTATCCTCAAATATATCTGGATGGACTACGGGGCAGTAATTAAATTTCTGCCCTATTGTTGAACTAAAATCATCAAGGACTTGAGGAGCATTCTTTATACCTTTTGGGATATATTTATTCCCCACCCTTTCATATCCAAGAAGGATTAAACCGCTACCTTCATTGGCAAAGGCAGAGACTGTTTCCCATACATCCCTGGGCAATTTTGACTCAGAGCGTTTATATTCAATTCTGGAACTTTCTCTACCTCCCCATCTGGCTATTATCTTCTCAAGATGCCCTTCATTCTTCATCCTTCCTCCT
>WFRC01000313.1 GCA_015486685.1 Caldifarciminota bacterium | reverse complement strand
TTTGGTTCTGTGTTATATAAGCAGGGAAATACTGTTATACTTGCAAGTGCAATTCCCCAAAATTTTGTCCCACCATTTCTTGAAGGTACAGGACAGGGATGGATTACAGCAGAGTACGGTATGCTTCCAGCAAGTGCTCAATCAAGAATACCCAGAGAGCGGAACAAAGTGTCTGGTAGAACATACGAAATTCAGAGAATTATTGGGCGTTCTCTCAGGGCAGGTTTTGACTTAAATAAGATTGGGCAAAGGACAATTATTGTAGATTGTGATGTAATGCAGGCAGATGGAGGAACGAGAACGGCATCTATTACTGCGGGTTTTATTGCGTTATATAAAACTATAGAAAAATTGGTTAAGATGCAGGAAATTGATGCATTTCCATTGAAAAATTTTATATCAGGAATAAGTGTTGGCAAAATCGATAAGGATATATATCTGGACCTGGATTATCGAGAAGACAGCGCAGCAGAGGTAGACTTGAATTTAGTGATGAATGAGGAGTTTTCAATCATTGAGATTCAAGGGACAGCGGAGGGTAAGCCATTCTCTACAGATATATTGAATAGAATGGTTGAAATGGGTAGAAGTGGTATTCAGCAATTGATTGAGATACAGAGAAGATACCTCTCTTATGAGGTGGTTTGACTGTTGAAATGGGAAAAACGAGTAAGGGGTAGAAACCAAAGGATAGATAAATACCTTTTTTATGCCGGACTCCACATATCCCGTTCGCAAATCAAGAGATTAGTAGATGAAAAGAGGATATTGGTAAATGGCTCTTCTGTTAAACCCAGTTATGTAGTAAAAGATGGCGATGAAATTACTGTAGATTATAAACCTCCTACCTCAACTGTTATTCCTCAAAATATTCCTCTAAACATTATATATGAAGATGAATATTTGATAGTTGTGAATAAACCTGCTGGTATTGTTGTTCACCCTGCCAAAGGCAATCTGGACGGCACGCTTGTGAATGCCCTTTTATATCATACAAAAAATCAACTCTCAAATGTAAACACAAGGGAAAGGCCTGGTGTTTTGCACAGATTAGATAAGGAGACCTCAGGGGTGCTTGTGTTTGCGAAAGAAGATATTACGCACAGAGGATTGGCTGAACAGATTGAAAAAAGAACAATGAAAAGGGTGTATGTTTCTCTTGTCTGGGGGAAAGTAGGCAATAATAGAGGGACAATTGAAACACCCATTGGCAGGCATATCATTGATAGAAAAAGAATGGCAGTGACACCATTTGCTTCAAGAAGGGCTATTACACATTATTGGGTGATAGAGAGATTTCCATATGCTACCTATATAAAATTAAAACTGCATACAGGAAGAACACATCAAATCAGGGTCCATATGGAATATTTAGGGTATCCTGTTATAGGCGATGCAGTATATGGAGGAAGAAAAAAGGGGATACTACTTAATATAGGAATAGGTTATAAAACCCAGTTTGAAAACATACTCCAGATTACAAATAGGCAGATGCTGCATGCCGCTTTACTGGGGTTCTATCATCCTATAAAAAAGAAATTTATGGAGTTTACTTCACCGCTTCCCTTTGATTTTAACAGGGTTCTCAATTTTTTAAGAGAAAACAGGTGAGATGCTTATCACTTATTGAAAATACCATTTTTTTTGGGTCTTGACAAATTTAATTTCGTATGTATTTTTTATCCTATGATTGAACTTAAAAATATAACAAAAAACTTTAATAATGTAAAAGCGGTTGATAATGTTTCATTCAGTATCAAGAAAGGTGAAATTGTAGGGTTTTTAGGTCCCAACGGGGCAGGTAAAACTACTACTATGCGTCTAATCACAGGTTTTTTACACCCGGATGAAGGTTCTATTAAAGTGAAGGATATGGATGTTTCTGTAGAGCCTATAAAAACAAAATCCTTTATTGGATATCTGCCTGAAAATAATCCTTTATACAATGATATGTATGTTTATGAATATCTTGATGTTATAGCAAATCTTCGCGAGATTGAAAAGGAAAAGAAAAAATTCCGTATAGAAGAGGTGGTACACCTTGCAGGGCTATCAGAGGTTATGGGTAGGATGATAGGTGAGTTATCAAGGGGATTTAGACAGCGTGTAGGGATTGCTCAGGCAATGATTCATAATCCGGACATTCTCCTTTTAGATGAGCCTACAAGTGGATTAGACCCCCTTCAAGTAGTAGAGATGAGAGAATTGATAAAATCGCTTGCCAAACAAAAGACATTAATTATCAGTACTCATATACTTTCCGAGGCAGAGACAACATCTACGAGGGTGCTTATTATAAATAAAGGTAAGATTGTAGCAGATGAGATGAAGGAGAATTTGTCGAAATTATCTACAGGTCAGGAATGGTTAAGATTGGAAATAAAAGGGGATAGAGAAAAGATTATTAACGCAATAGAGAAGTTTGGTAAAGTGGAGGTTGAAAATGAAAATGATGGGATTATTTCACTTTCTTTAAGGACTTCAGAAGATGTGCGTGAGGAGATTTATAATGTCAGCGTTAAAAACAAATTTATTATCATTGAAATGCACAGGAAGGTTGCTTCACTGGAGGATGTGTTTAAGGAGTTGACAAAATGAGGAAGACTTTTCTTGTATTTTCAAAAGAAATAAGACAATTATTAAATTTTACGGTAAATTATATTATTGCTATAATCTTTTTAGGTATATCAGGATGGTACTTTTCATATTTTGTATTTATCAGAAGGGAAGCAAATCTATCACCATTTTTTAATATTGCTCCATTTCTTTTGCTCTTTTTGATTCCTGCACTTACAATGAGGTCTATTGCAGACGAGGAAAAGGCAGGAACTATAGAAGTCTTATCATCAATGCCTTTATCTCATTTAGATATTATTTTAGGAAAATTTCTTGCCCTTATATCCTTATTTGGGATTATAATTTTGCCAACCCTGATATTTCCCATTACATTGTTATTCCTTGGGAAAATAGATATAGGACCTTTATTTACATCATATATAGGGCTTATACTTATTGCTATTTCTGCTATATCTATTGGCATTTTTTCTTCTTCTTTGACAAAAAGTGCTGTTGGAGGCTATATTATTGGTTTTGCAATTCTATTCTTTTTCTTTTTTATAGGCAAAATTTCACCTGCATTACCTACTGGTCTTGCTCCCTTCTTTGATTTCCTTGGTTTTGATAGCCATTATAGTGGATTTATTAGAGGGGTAATGGATACAAAGGATATAATTTACCTCCTTTCTCTCGCATTTCTTTTTCTGTATTTAACCGCAGGCGTTTACAGGAGATACAGGGATATTCCTCAGAGAATCAGCAATCTTATTTTAAGCTTTGTCATTATTGTTATTATCAATATATTTTCTTTCTATCTTTTTTTCAGGTTTGATTTTACGAAAAACCATCAATATTCACTTTCTCCTGCCAGTATAAGAATCATCAGGAAATCACAATTGCCTATAGAAATAAAGGCGTATATTTCAAGTGACCTGCCATTCCCGTACAATATACAGAGTAAATATGTCAGAGATGTTTTGATTGAGTATAAGATTCGTTCCAGAAGGAAGGTAAAGGTTAAATTCATAGACCCTATAAGAGAGAAGAAAAAGCGTGAGGCATTAAATCTGGGTATTGCTCCACTTTCTTTTACTGAAACGGGGGCAAGTAAATATCAGGTAAGAGAAGGATATATGGGATTATTTATTCAGGTAGGTCCAAAGGGTGATGTAATCCCTGTCGTAAATAATCCATCAAATCTGGAATATGAAATTACAAGTAGAATAAAAAAGATGCTTTCTACCAGAGAGAAGAAGATTGTATTTTTAAGAGGAAATATGGAAATAAAACCTGTAAAAAGTATTCAGGATTATTTGACGAAAAATTATAATCTTATTTATGTAAATATTGCAAAGGATAGTATTCCAGATGATGCAGATGCAATTGTTATTAACTGTCCAACTGCTCCTTTTGATTCAACTGCCTTAAAAAAGATTGATAGTGCAATAATATCAGGAAAAAACCTTGCTATCTTTTTGGGTAAATATATATTTGATACAAAAAATTTCTTTGCTATGGAGGTTAAAACAAACCTCGATACAATTATCCATCAATTTGGACTTTCGTTGGAAGATGGTATTATCCTTGATAAGGTAAACCAATCCGTTGGGATAATCCAGAGAAGAGGGATTTACAATGTTACAAGTTATTTGCCATTTCCCCCTATAATTATGTGTAAAGATTTAAGAGAATTTCTATCTCCATTACAGAATACAATAATACCATTTGCAAGTGCTATTAAAGGTGGAAAGGGAATTGCATATTCTTCAAAACGGAGCTGGATATTAAAAATGCCTTCATATCTAAATCCCTCTATAACATATAATCCTACTAAAAAGGCACAAATGGGGCCATTTCCTTTGATTTCATATGATATTACAAAATATATTTCTCCATTTAAACAGGGTGCCAGGGATTCTGCAAGGATTATCCTATGTGGGACAGGTATGCTGACAGATAAGAATTTTTTGAGTGATACTTCTGTGAAATTGTTTCTGAATCTTTTAGACTGGATTATGGAATCTCCAGATCTCATTTCTATCCGTTCTAAAAATACAGGTGTTTCTTTGATAAAAACTCCTTCTTACGGGGGCAGGATTGCATTTATTTTAATAAATATACTTTTGCCTATTTTTATTATGGTTGGATATGGCATAACAAGATGGCAGAGGAGGAAGTATGCGCTGGTTAAAAAATAGTATAATTTTGATAGTAATAATTGTAATACTTATAGGTTTCTTACTAATTTATAAAGGGAACCTCCTAAAATCGTCTAATATATCATTAATACCTGCTGATGCAAGTATTTCTGAAATTCGGGTAGATAGCCTTGATATTGTTAGAGAGAAGAACAAATGGGCGATTAAATCACCCATACATTATAGTGTAGATAAGGACTATATTAACATTAGACTTAAAAAATTAAAGGAGTTGGAATTAGGCGATTATGCTGTTGTAGATAGTTTATATTATCCAGATTATGGGTTTATAGAAAATAGTAAGAGAGTTTCTATATTTTTTGACGATGATAGTGTAAAATTTCTTGTAGGTAAATCTGCTGCTGTTCCTGATGCGTTTTTTCTGAAGAAAACAGGAGATAAAGGCATATATACGGCTTATGGTTTTACTCCATATTTTTTAAGTAATAAACCTTTTGATTGGCGTGACAAGTCTATTGTCTTTCTGAATAAAAATGGGGTAGATTCCTTAAAATTTTATAGATATGGAAGGTTTATTTCTAAAGAAGTGAAGGCAGATAGTACATTTAATAAGGCTCTAAAACAGATTTATAAAACAAGGATATTTGCATTTTCAGATACGACAAAAGAGAAATTTCCATATAAGGTGATTTTATATGCCTCTGATAAAATAGACAGTTTCAAAATATCAAAACAAATTGGTTCTCACTATATATTAAAAAATGATTCAACAATTTTTGAGGTGAACTCTCGGTATATGATAAATCTGTTAAACCTTAATCAGAAAAAGTGAGAAACGCTAACCACCTACCGCTAATCTCCGCGATTGGGTTAAAACCCTTATACTGTCATTGCGAGCGACCAACGGGAGCGTGGCAATCTCATTGGTTGCCAAGGTCTTATGAGAGTGTTCATTCGCTTCGCTCACTCACGCCTTTGGCTTCTTCGGTCGTTTCATCCCCTCGCAATGACAATTTGGGCACAGACTCCGCTACCGGCTGTCTTTCTTACGAATTACGATTTACGCCTTACGCCTCACGGTCTTTTTCATTTTGCAATGGATTTCTTTTTCTAACTCATCTACCCATTCACTCATCCACTCATTCACTTTTCCTAAATGAATTCTCCTGAGGAAATTCTTATCATAAACTGGCAGGATATAAAAAATCCCTATGCCGGGGGAGCCGAAGTGCGTTTATTTGAGATACTTAAGAGGCTAACAGATAAGTATGAAATACATCTGCTTTGCTGTCAATGTAAAGGGTGCTTATCAGAAGAGGTAATCGACGGTATTATTATCCATCGTATTGGCGGAAGAAATACATTTAACTTTTATGTGCCGAAGGCATATAGAAAACTTCAGGAAAAATATCAGTTTGACATAGTAATAGAGGATATAAACAAAATACCATTTTTTGGCAGATTTTATATTAAACAAAAAAGAGTGGGGATTGTGCATCATCTTTTTGGAGAGGTAATATTTCAGGAGACAAACCCTATTTTTGGATTATATGTATATTTAACCGAAAAGTTAATCCCCTACTTTTATAAAGATATTCCATTTATAAGCGTTTCTAAAAGTACAAAGGATGACCTTGTAGAATATGGGATTTCAGAAAAGAATGTGAAAATTGTGTACTCAGGTGTTGACCTGGTAAAATATCATCCAGCAAAAAAATCAGAGATACCCCTTATTGTGCTTGTAGGTAGATTAAAAAGGTATAAAAAGGTGGATATATTTTTACAGGCGTTATCCCTTTTGAAAGATGATAATCAAAAATTTGATGTAAAGATTGTTGGTGGGGGAGATGATATTGTAAGATTAAAGAAAATTATCAGAAAAATAAAACTTAATAAAGTAGTAGAGTTTACAGGTTTTGTAAGTGAGGATGAAAAGGCAAAGATTTTAAGAGAGGCATGGATATCTGTAAATACTTCTGCAAAAGAGGGTTGGGGATTGACGAGTATGGAAGCCCAGGCATCAGGCACACTTTCTATTGTACCAGATAGCCCGGGATTAAGGGAAACTGTTGTCCATCAGAAAACAGGCTTTATTTATCCTTATGGAGATATAGAGAAGTTAAGCAAATATATAAAATATGTGATTAAAAATAGGGAAATTATGAAAGAGATGGGAAAAAATGCAAGGGAATGGGCAGAAAAATTTGTATGGGAAAAAACCGCGGAAGAAGTAGATGAAATAATAAAAAGGACAGTTAAAGGTTAAATGTTGAAAGGAATGAAGACGCTAACCGCTATCCGCTTACCGCTGACCGCCAAAAGGATATTTGCCAGATTGATGTAGGAGGGATTTCCTAATCCCGATTATTTTACCAAGAACGGTGATACGGGAAAAGTTGTAATGTTGAAAGTTAAAAGTTAAAAGTTAAGAACGAAATAAAGGAAAAACAGATGAGATTGTTCGCTCGCTTCACTCGCTCACGTCTGCGACTTCCACGCCTACCTCTGGTAGGCTCGCAATGACACGGAGAAGTAGGAAGTGAGAACTAAGAAGTGAGAGGTTGAAAAGAGCGTGAAGCGTAAGGCGTAAAG
>WFRC01000312.1 GCA_015486685.1 Caldifarciminota bacterium | reverse complement strand
GGCACAGGTTATCATTATTCCGATATGGATGGGAATACCGCTCTAATTACAAGGGTCGCAGATGAGGCGGCAAGAAAAGGTGTATTTGTATTCAATGCAATAGGAAATATCAGTTATGAAAATCCTACTTTTAAGCCTGATACCTGTATGGTCGCTCCTGCCGATGGAGACAGTGTGATTACTATTGGAGGTTTTGACCCCTACGATAGCACCTGGGCTGCGACTGAAACTGATAGCGGTTATTATGGTGCAGCAATTGGGCCTACTTATGACGGTAGAATTAAGCCCGATTTTGTAGGTCCTTATGATGTATATGTAGCAAATGGGATATATTCTCCAGAGATTGAGACCCTGGTAACAGATGTTTATCCTTATGTATGGGGTATGGGGACATCAGGGGCAACGGCAATGGTTGCTGGCATTGCTGCATTATTGATTGACGGCCACCCTGATTGGAGAGGCAGGTGGGGGAAATTGGTTTCTGCATTGAAGTCAACTGCGAACAATAGTTCATCTCCTGATACTGTAATGGGGTATGGCATCCCCGATGCTGTAAAGGCGATGCTTTATGAAGTGCCATCTGTTAAGCATAAAAATTATATCGCACTTAACCCTATATACCCAAATCCATATAATTTCGGTAATCATTCTGTTTTACATATTCCGTATACGATTGACAAAGGAACATATATTGCAATGTATATATATAGTCCATCTGGAAAACTTATGTGGAAAAAAGAAATAGGGTATCAGGTGCCTGGACAATATGTAGAGGATTGCGATGCAAATTTTTCATCAGGTATATATACCTGCATCTTATATACGGGTTATGAAAAGGATATAAAACATTTTGTGGTGGTCAAGTGATAGGAATAGCCGATAGCCAATGAATGGCAGGTAGCAAAAAGATTAGTGAATGAGGCATAGTGCCTTGTGCATAGTGCTTCGTGCTTAGTATAAATAGGGTATAGAAGAAGTAAGAAGTAGGAACTGAGAAGTAAGAACTATATTAAATGAAAAATGCAAAATGTAGGAGGGATTTCCTAATCCCGATTATTTTACTAAGAACGGTGATACGATGATATGGTGATATGGATATGAAAAGATTAGTGAATGGGTAGATGGGTGGAAAAAGCAGTAGCGAGGTATGAGTAGCGAGTATATAGGGAAAAGAGAGAATGAGAAAGAAACGGTAATGGGTAAGAGGTAAGAGGTAATGGGGAAATGAAGATTGCAAAGTGCAAAATGAAAAAAGACTGTTGAAAGTTAAAGGTTGAAAGAAAAAGGACAGTTAAAGGTTAAATGTTGAAAGCTAAGAACGAAATAAACGAAAACAACGAAAAATGTAAACACGAGTTATGAACACGAAACATGTTCTTTGTCATTTTGGAGTGCATTCACCGTGTGAATGCGTTGTTAATCTGTTGTTTGTTGCTTTTACAATTAACGAATTACGATTTACGATTAACGATATATTTCCGCATTATTATCTGGCGGGAAGCGGTTAGCGGTAGGCGGTCAGCGTGCTTACTTCTCACTTCCTACTTCTTACTTATTAAATAAACAAAGGAGGAATAAGTTATGAAAAAAGTTGCAGTATTTATTGATGTTCAAAATTTGCAAGAAGTATTTGAAAAACAGGGGGCAGAAATCAGGTATGATAAACTTAAAGAATACCTGGAAAAGGAATATGAGAGGATAGGGGGCGAAATCCTGAAATTTGTTGCATTTGTTCCGTATAAATTAGACGATGAAAGAAGATTAAAGTTGATTGATGCCATTTCACTTGCAGGGTATAGGGTGATTACAAAGATTGCAAAGGAGAGACCTGATGGTTCAGTTAAGGCAAATATGGACCTCGAAATTGCACTTGAAGTACTTATAATGTATAAAAATCTTGATGAAATTGTTCTTGTTTCAGGAGATAGTGATTTTGCCCCTTTAATTGATTATGTTGCAAAAAGGGGCATAAGGGTAAGGATAATTGGTCCAGGGAGGGGTCCCACATCTATAGAAATTATCCGAGAGGCAGATGATTTTGATAATCTGGACGAAATTTCCGGTGTGGTAAGGAAATAGTTAATGATTGGTGAATAGATAAGAATAGATAAATTGCTTAATTTAAGTTCAAAAAAGTCATATCTCAGAACCAAAAATCGGAGATAAATTGTTTAAAATCCTTGACAAATGTGGAATATACATTATTTTATATTATGGAGAAAGTATTACTTAATTTATCTAATGAGGGGATAGAATGAAAATAGGCATTACTGCTGATGTGCACTTGAAAAATAGAGAAACTACGCCTGAAAGGTTTAATGCCCTTGACGATATTCTGAAACAACTCAAAAGAGAAAATATTAATAGATTAATCATTGCAGGTGACCTGTTTGACAAGGAATACAGAAATTATAAGGATTTTGACAATTTGTGTAAAAAATATCAGGATATAAACTTTTATATTATACCGGGAAACCATGACCAGGATATAAGTGAAAAAATTTTTGCCTCCGGAAACATTCAGGTCTTTACTGAACCTACTATATTCCAATTTTCTGAATCTAAGTCTGTAAAGTTCTTATTTATTCCATATAAAAACGATAAGGCTATGGGAGAAATTATGGAAGAGCAAAGGAAATTACTTCTACCGCACCTATGGGTTTTGATTGGACATGGGAATTATCTAGCTGGAAAAATGCCTGAGAATAAATATGAGGAGGGTATTTATATGCCATTGAGCAGAGCAGATATACAGGAGTATCAGCCTGCCCGGGTAATTTTAGGACATATTCATAAACCCATAGATATTGATAAGAAAGTGCACTATCCCGGTTCGCCTTCCTCTCTTGATATTACAGAAACAGGAAGAAGAAGATACCTTATTCTTGATATAGATAGCTTAGAACTAATTTCATTATTTGTAAACACTGAGCATATATACTTTAATGAAACTTTAATCGTTATACCCGTGGAGAATGAATCTGATTATATTAAAGAGCAAGCCGAGAAAATTATTTCCAGATGGGGGATTAAAGAAGAGGAGAAAACGAAGGTGAAGTTGCGTATAAAAGCGGAGGGTGCTACATCTAACAAGAATAAACTTGCGGAAATTATTAAAGATGCATTCTATGGTATAAAATTCTATGATGAACCTGATATAAATGAAGTCAATGTTGTGGATAGAAATTCCGAGAAAATTTCAATCCTGGAAAGGGTAAAGCAGAAAGTGGAAGAACAGGTATGGGAGAAAAACATTCTTACAAAAGAAAAAGTTCTTATAGAGGCAATAAAAACAATATTTGGAATAGAATAAAATGGGTATAATTATTAAAAAGATTTCCGTAAAAAATTTAGGTCCTATAAAAGAAAAAGGGTTTAATGAAGAATTTGGCTTACTAAATCTCATATACAGCAAGAATGAAATGGGAAAATCATTTTTGACGGAATTTATTATTGCTTCACTATTTAAGAATGCAAAAGATTGGGGATTGAGAGATGGTGTGAGAAGTGTTAGGGGTAATGTTATCGTAGGTGGACTTTCAGAAAAGGATATAGAATTTTCACCAGAATCCAGAAAGAAATTAGAGGATTTCATTGAAAAGGAAAGGGGATTACCCCCATCTCTGAAAAAACTTCTTGTTGTAAAGGGTGGAGAGGTAAAAATAGATGAGAAAGAAGGGGTAAATAGACCATTGCTAACCGAGATACTTTCAGGCAAGCAGGTGCTGGAAAAGATTGATAAGAAGAT
>WFRC01000311.1 GCA_015486685.1 Caldifarciminota bacterium | reverse complement strand
TTGAAAAATATGTTGATGCAAATACAAGAGGCACTGCTGTTTTACTTGATATTCTGGTTAATGAACCGAATAAGGTAAAAAAGGTTTTAGTTGCGTCTTCAATGTCAATATACGGGGAAGGCGCATATAAATGCAAAAATTGTGGGGTTGTATATCCCAAATTGCGGTCAAGAGAGCAGTTAAAAAAGAGGGATTGGGAGATGAGGTGTCCCCATTGTGGTTCGATAGTTAAACCGATGCCGACAAATGAGGATAAGCCTCTTTACCCAACCTCTGTTTATGCAATAACGAAAAGAGACCAGGAAGAATTGGTTATATCCACTTTACAGGCATATAGTATACCTGCTGTTGCATTGAGATATTTCAATGCCTATGGTTCAAGACAATCTTTATCAAATCCATATACGGGCGCCCTTGCGATATTTACCTCAAGATTATTGAATAAAAATTCCCCTTTAATATTTGAAGATGGGAATCAGACAAGAGATTTTGTTTATGTTCAGGATATCGTAAAGGCTAATTTATTATCTATGGAAAAGGACGAAGCGAATTGGGAAAGTTTCAATGTAGGAACAGGCAGAATGACCTCTATAAAGGAAGCATCAGAAATTATTGCAAAGAATATAAAACCAGGTATTAAGTCTGTAGTTGTAAACAAATTCAGGGCTGGGGATATTCGCCATTGCTATGCAGATATATCAAAAATTAAGAGGGTTCTTGGATTTAAGCCTATGTTTTCTTTTGAAAATGGGATTAAGAAATATCTGCAATGGGTTGTGAAGCAAAAACCTGTTGACAGAGTAAATAATGCAATAAGGGAACTTGAAGAAAAAGGCTTAACTTTGTAAAAAAAATTGGGGTCAGCCATTAACAATTATCATTTTTTGTTTTACAATGTGCATAAACTTTTCCAACAGAAGATAAAAAAGCCTTGACAAAAATAGAAGTATTTTATATTTTTTATGTATGAGAATAATAAAAAAATATTCAAACCGCAGGATGTATGATACCAAAGATTCAAAGCCTATAACGATTCAGGATATAGGAAATCTTGTTGTAAAAGGTGAAGATATTCAGGTGATTGATTATGAAACAGGGGAGGATATTACAACTATTGTGCTTATACAGGTAATTCTTGAGCAGCAAAGAGATATAGATGGGCTTGCACCTGCTCCTATGCTTCTTAAAGAACTCATAAGAAGGGGTAGAAAGAGTGTGCAGGACCTGGTTGAAAATTCCCTTTTTAATGCCATTCAGTCAATTTCGCTGACAGAAGAAAAGGCTGCTTAGATTGTGGAACAATTGCTTCAGGAGAAAAAGATTACCCTGTCTCAGGCTGAGTTCGTTCAAAAGAGATTAAAGGAAATGATAGTGAAATCACAGGAAACACTGGAGTTTCATATTAAATCAGCCATTAAAAATATTATGATGGAGATGAATATCCCTACGCACAAGGAGATTGACAATATACAGAAGAATATTGAAAAATTGAATAACACCATTGAAAAACTTCTGGCTATATATGAAAAACCACATACATAATAATGATTTTTTTATTAAAGGATTTAAGCAGGGGAAAATTGCCCATTAACTTAAAAGGATTGTTAAAAAAGGAAAGGTTTGATTGTGAAATTGGGTTTGGAGATGGTAGAGCCATTGTGCTGGAAGGAAAGATGCATCCTGAAAGGGGTATGGTTGGGATAGAGTATTCTCCAACATCTGTTAAGAAGGCAGAAAAAAGAGTCCAAAATGAAGGTTTGAAAAATGTTTTGCTTATAAAGTCTGAGGCATCTACTGCATTTGACATACTGTTTCAGGAAAGAGCATTTGAAAGGATAATTCTTCGTTTTCCTGACCCCTGGCCCAAAAAAAGGCATATAAATAACAGATTGTTGAACAAAGAATTTTTCACCCTTGCTGCGAATAGACTGAAAGATGGGGGTGAGGTAAATATAACAACGGATGATACGGGTTATAGAGATTATATAATCCAGGAGGTAGCACAAATACCTTATTTGACACCTATATTCTCAGGGGGTTATAGATTGAAAAATGCAGATGGAGTCTCTACCCGTTACGAAGAAAAATGGAGGGATATGGGAAAGGATATTTATGAAATTGGATTAAGAAAAGTCTCCCACCCAAAAATTAATAATCAGATAACTATATCAACATATTTCCGTTTACCAGCGATAAAAAGATTGAGTTGCTTGTCGGATAAGATAATAAAGGATGGAGATGTAATACTAAGGACAGGAAAACTAAATGCCGCAGCGGAAGACAAGGAAATCTGGGTTTATTTTGTGGATTGGCACCTTTTTCAGAAGACAAAACTCATTTTTCGGAAAGAAGGTAATAGATTTTTCCCTGTATATAATCAGGATTTTTTGCCTGCAAAATCATTCGAACTCTTAAAGAATTTTATGGAGACCTGCCAGTGAAAACAGGTATTGCAACATTACCACTGCATTATGGAAGGGCGCCGAGATGGTTGTTTGAGAAGATGGTAAGGCTGTCAGGAGCAATACTTGAAGGTTTCTTGCTGGAATATTCTCCTGATGATTTTTTGCGGAGGCTTTCAGACCCATTCTGGTTTCAGGCTTTTGGTTGTGTTTTGGGATTTGATTGGCACTCAAGCGGGGTGACTACCACAGTGATGGGTGCACTAAAAGAGGTTACGAGAACTCGGGATATGCCTATATATATCTGTGGGGGTAAAGGCAAAAAGGCAAGGCAAACTCCCTATGAGATTATGGATATATGCGGTAAAATAGGGTGTGATGCAGATAATTTGGTTTATACGAGTAGAATGAGCGCAAAGGTGGATTCTTCTGCTGTGCAGGATGGTTTTCAGATATATCATCATACGATTGTGTTTACCCGGAATGGCCACTGGGCAGTGGTCCAGCAGGGAATGGAGGAAAATTCAAGGATGGCAAGAAGGTATCATTGGTATGGCAGAGATGTTGAGGATTTTGTCAACGAACCCCATTCAGGTATTATTACCGAGAAAAAGATGCCTACATTGAATCTTGTATCAAAGGACAGTGCTGGTGCAAGGGAGGTTTCAACAGAATTGTCAAAGGAAAATCCGAAAAGGGTTGTAGAGATGTTCGAAAAGGTTAAAGAATTGACCTTACCTGCTGCTCATCCTGTGTTTATTGCTGACATAAAGCCAAAGAATTTGAAAAAGGCACTGCTTAAAACCTATGAAACCCAGCCGGAAAATTTTGAAAAACTATTGGGGATAAGAAATATTGGTGCAAAAACAGTCAGGGCACTTTCCTTAATTTCTAATGTAATATTTGGAGAAGCACCGAGTTTTGAAGACCCTGCTGTATTTAGTTTTGCTCACGGAGGTAAGGATGGTTATCCATATCCTGTGCAAAAAGATGTCTATGAAAATTCCATTTTATATCTATATAATGCTGTTGAAAGAGCCAGAATGGGTGATAGAGCTAAATATAATGGTTTGAAAAAATTAGAGAGGTTTTTAAATATTGGAACAGATACAGAATAAAAATCGTCTTTTAAATAAAGATACAGACTTTGATGAAATTTATAAAAATTATGCTACAAAGATTTATGCCTATGTTTACAATATGGTAAGAAAAAGAGAAATAGCGGAGGATATTGTGCAGGATACATTTGTAAAAGTGTTAAAATACGGTATGGCAAGGATAAGAAATAAGAAGGCATTCCTATTCAGGGTTGCCCATAACCTTGCTATTGACTATATAAGAAAAAATAACCACATAAATAGGAATATTGAGAGCAAAACCGATGAAAAAATATCTACAACAGACAGAATTTTAGATAGGATAACTATACAGAAGGCAATTGATAAACTTCCCTCGAAATATAAGGATGTTTTTATCCTGAAAGAGGTGAATGGATTTGATTATCAAGAGATTGCAGGTATTCTCCGTATTCCTATCGGCACGGTAAAATCAAGATTACATAGGGCAGTTGAGAAGTTGAGGGTAGAGTTATCTCCATATATGGAGGGAAGATGAACTGTAAAGAGGTAAAATTTTATCTATATGAATATATACATAATGAACTTGACGAAGGATTAAAGACAGAGATCGAACACCATTTAATGGTATGTGAATCCTGTAAGGAAGAATTAGAAAAAACAACGGCTATCTTATCTTATGTTCCATCTGTATCTGATACTTTTCTTCCCGATGACCTGAGAAAGCGTATCATCTATAAAACTATAAATACCCCATTTAGATTTCCGAAAAGGGTTTTCGGAGCTGCATTAGCCCTATTTGTTGCGGCCGCCTTATCTTTTTTCAGTGCTAAGGCTATTTTTACCTCCAGAGTAAAGGAAGCAAAAATGGATTATTACATTATTGAAGGGCAGCACCACAATTATGTAAAACCTGTTCGGAGACAGGGGGGAGATATATACTATATCCCTGCCAATTATGATAAAGGACCATTTTAGGGGTTAAAATGCTGATTCTATTTATTATTTCTGCTATTCTACCTCAACTTCAGAAAGATATTCATTCCATATATAGCAAGGTGAAAGGCGCAGAGGTATCTGTCCATAGTTTTTCTAACAATGTAATTGCGACGGGAACAGTTGTTGGCAAAAATACTATTGTTACATCAGGGCCTATTGGTAAAGGAAGAATTGGTATTACCCTTGACAACAGGAAAAAGATTTCAGGGGATGTAGTAGGAATGGATGAATATACAGGTCTTACTGTTATTACAGTGAAAAAAAACATTCTAAAACCGCCTGTAATGAGAGGGGAAATAAAAAAAGGAGATATTATACTAATCATTGGAAATGGATACAGTAAGATGGGGATAGATGGGATAGGTTTTTTTAAGGGTTATACGGATGAAGGGCTTGGAATTATCGCTATGCCTATGCATTCGGGCAGCAATGGTGCGGGTATTTATAATATAAACGGTGAACTTGTAGGTGTACTTTTGGGTACAATGCGGAATGGTATTCAGATTTTTGATAAAAAGGTTGTTTTTAATACCCACTGGGTAAATGATGAAGGAGAGGGAAGCGTATTTATTCCCATAAATCTATTATTTCAGAAGATAAATAAGATAAGAAAAGGGGGCAGCATTGAAAAGGGATGGCTTGGCATAAAAGGTGAAGATATTGGAGGCAAAGGTGTGAAGGTTACAGATGTGGTAGATGGCTCACCTGCTGAGGATGCAGGTTTGGGAAAAGGGGATATAATAAAAAAGGTTGGGCACAGAGATATAAGGAGTATGAAACAATTGAGAAGAATCATTGAAAACACTGCACCAGGGAAGGTCAGGAAGATTTATATTGATAGGGGAGGGAAGAAGATTGTAAAAAAGGTAAAGATAGGCACTATACCTGAGAAATACAAAAAGATCATTATCAATATACCCGATTTTCTCCAGAAGGTAATAACCCCTGAATAACAAAATGGGGGTCAGTCGTTCAAATTACAAAACTCATTTTTACCTTTGAGTATCAATAACCTGAAAAAGACGATTAACCAATTTATCTATCTATTGTGGGGTTATATTCCTCATTTGTTGTCAGATAATTGACAGTATTTTCATTTATATAGTATCCGCCGATGGCATAAATTTTTTTGTTTACCACACCTATTCCAAAATACGCCCTTACCGTGGGCATATTTGTTTTTAATGCCCAATTATTCTTTGATGGGTTATACACCTCATTTTTTGAAATTAGGCTAAAATATCCTCCTCCACCAATGGCATAAATTTTCCCATCTATAACTCCTAATGAGAATCCAAATCTTGGTATATTCATTGGCGATTTTATTGTCCAGACATCTATAGATGGACTATAAACTTCATTGTTACCTAAAAGATACCAGTGCTCATTATCCCAGTTTAGTCCCCCAATAGCATAGATTTTATCATTTATTACACAGGAAGCAAAGTAAAATCTACCTGTTGGCATTCTTGCCATTTTTCTCCAGGTGTTTGTTGCAGGGTTATATTCCTCATTTACATTAAGAAATCCCCCTGAATTTATTCCTCCCATTACATAAATTTTTCCATTTACAGCACCTATTCCAAAATATGCTCGTGGTGTAGGCATAGATGCTTTTCGTGTCCACTCATTTGTTTCGGGGTCATACACTTCTGTTATATTTGAATAGCCATATCTATCATATCCTCCAATAGCGTAAATCTTCCCATTGACCACTGCTATACCCAATCCGTCCCTTTTCGTAAGCATTGGTGCCTTTTCAATCCATTCATCTGTTGCAGGGTTATATACCTCGTTTACATCAAGATAGTCCCTTATGTTTACTCCCCCTATTGCATAAATTTTCCCATCGACTACACCTGTTCCAAAAGCTGCCCTTGCCGTAGGCATATCCTCTTTTGTTGCCCACGGGAGCAAACTCAAAGGTGCTTCTACATTTGTGCAGCCTATAAGAACAAATAAAAGTGCAATATATATATATTTTTTCATCGCCCCTCCTTTTTATTAGAAGGAAAAAATAAGATTTCACATTCAAACCCAAGATAATTTTCCAATTCGAAGGATTTTACTATATTAAGCCTATAATGGACATTTTTATTATGAAAACCAACGCCGATGGAAAATAGCGGATAATACTTCCATTCCCCAAAGTAATTTATCATTTCCTCATTTATTCCACCCGAAAGATATATAGAATTTCCAATGTTGCCTGTAAAGCCTGTCCTTAATCGGGGCATCCCGAAAATGGGGCTGAATTCTATAATACTTTCACCTATACGCGTTTGCCACTCAATTTTTCCATAACGGAAAGAAACAATGGGATACAGGGAAAATATATTTTTTCTGGACCAGACCGCATATTCCCCTGCTCCACCGAATCCAATATCAATACATTTTCCATAAACAGGAGATAGGAGAAACAGCAATACAACAAAAGCAATTACACCTTTTAATGTATTTTTCATACAACCTCCTATATTATTATCGTATTCTTTCATAAAATTCTTCACTCTCTCCTTCAAAATATTATCCTGAAGGAAAGCCCATTGGTACTTCCTCTGTTATAGTTATACTCATAAAAAATCCGATTTTGTTCTTTATGATTATAAAAATAATCTATGCTTATGTTTTTGTATCTACAACCCATTCCAAAAGAAAAATTAAATACCCTGTCTATGCTGCTATTTATTCCACCCCGTATATATGCACCCTGCTTATGTATTTCTACTCCAATTTTACTCATAGAATATGTTAGTTCTCTATCTGAATAAGAATATTTTACTTTCCTTATGTAATCTTCTATTCCGACAAATATAGGTCCTTTTTTATAAGCAATTCCTAATGTTAGAAACCCTGTTCTTCCAGGGTCAAAATAAGAATATGCGGGGAAATAAATCCTTATGTAGTTAGACTCTGTAAAATTGGCACCCATTATTTCACCACCGATAATTATTTGCTTTGCAGGTGTAAATTCAAAACGTATTCTAACACTAAAAGACTGTAAGGTATCCTGCTTTATCGCATCAATTCTGGTGCCAACCCTTAAATTATCCGAAACAGGGAGAAATCCATACAGCCCGGCAATAATGATACTATTATAAGAAGCGTCTTCTGGATAATTCATATATTTATATTCTATCCTTGAGCCCAAACTAAATTTAGTGGAATAAAGAAAACTCCCTTTTAAATGAATAAAAGAATAATGATATGGGTTAATATAATTATTCTGTTCTCCCCCTCCTATACCCAGAATTGCTTTATTATTAATTGCATATGCTATCTCGGCAGAGGTGTTAATAAAATGATTCTTAAAGGTATATAGATTTCCCTGCGTATCTGTCGCCCAGGGAAGAAAATACTCAGCGTTATTAAAATCAATATCCAGAGCGATCTTTTCCTTGTTATTAAAACGTAAATGCCCACATCCTGTATATGAAGTGCCCCAGAGACTATCTTTATCCATAAGATAATATCCATCTATATAGGTATTACCACTATCATCCATTATAAGTCCTGCGGTGAGTTTACCGAAATCATAGGCATTCAACCTATAATAATAGTCAGGAAGAGTATATGTTAG
>WFRC01000310.1 GCA_015486685.1 Caldifarciminota bacterium | reverse complement strand
TAATCAGTGAGAAATCAAAAGCTTTTATGGTAAGGCCGGGTTTTAATGTGGATGAAAAGACCTTGTTGAGTGGTGGAAACGCAAGGTTTATATCAAAGCATGTTGTATACAAGCATAAAGGTTGGATTATAGGGGCAGTTGCAGACTATAGAAAGTCTGAAAATGATCTAAAAAGATATGTGCTGAATAGGCTGTATCACTTTAGGTATGGAATACAGAATGAGGGTTATTTCTTCGTTGTAACTATAGAAAAGAAAGACGGCAAAATTGTAACAATAAGAACCTTAAATCCCAACAAACCCAAAAGCAGTATAGGTAAAGTCATACCTTTGGACATAAAAGATGTAAAGGGTAACGAGTTCCACAAGAACATGGTTGAAAAATGCCTCACAAAAGGACAAGGCTTTGAAACTTACTACTTTAGGATTCCAGGAACAAATAAAATAGCAGAGAAGGTATCCTTCGTTAAATACTACAAACCCTGGCGCTGGATGATAGGAACAGGTTTTTATGTAACCGTATTTGAAAACCAGCTTAAGAATAGAGATAAGATACTGAGAGCAATAATGTCTAAGAGAAATGAATGGTTTCTGCTCATACTTATCTTATCTTTTGGACTTATGACCTCTGTCTTTATATATGTGATATCTCTGTCTATGAAAGAGACAAACAGGTATATAAAGAGGATTAACGAGGATAATAAGTTCAAACAGAAGCTTATTTACATGATACCAAATCCAATGTTTTTCTCAGATATAAACGGAAATATATTGGAGTGCAACGAGGACTTTAAAGAGCTCTTTGACATAGAGGATACGAACGAGTGTAGCTCATCAGAAAATGAGAAGCTAAAGAACTTAGAAAATAGGCTAAAACATATACTTAAAGAGTCTAAATCCAAACATAAAGAGATACCAGAGTTAACAGAGATAGAGATAGAAACAAATAGAAAAGAGAAAAAGATTCTAGAGATGTACATATCTCAACTCCAATACAAAGAGGAGCTATCTGGCTTTGTTTGTGTTCTGATAGACATAACGAAAAACAAAGAAAACCAAGAAAAACTATACAAGGCTTCAATAAAGGATGAGCTAACCGATGCGTTCAACAGAAGGTATTTAAGGAAGTTATTTCCAACGGAGCACAAGAAAGCTCTAGATAAAGACTATAGAATGTCTCTGATAATGTTTGATATAGACTTCTTTAAGAAAATCAACGACACATACGGCCATGACGTTGGAGATAAGGTTTTGAAGAAAGTAGTTGAAATAGCAGAAAAGCACATTAGGAAAGAGGACTTTCTCTTTAGAATAGGTGGAGAAGAGTTTGTGATAATGCTTGCTGGCGCAGATAAGAATAAAGCTTATCAAATAGCAGAAGAGATAAGGGAAGACATAAAGCAGAATGCTTTTGAAGAGAACTTTAATGTGACTGTAAGCTTTGGAGTGACGGAAGTAAAAGAAGACGATGATTTAGAGACTGCCCTGAAGAGAGCAGATATGGCTTTGTATGAGTCTAAAAACAATGGAAGAGATAGAACAACAATTTTATAGGATACTTTTTATTTTCCAAATAATCTTGCCCAAAATCCCTTATTCTTCTCTTTTTCCAACTCTTTTTCTTTTTGCTCTAATTTTTCTTTGAGTTCATTCAATATTTTTTCTCTCTCTTCTACTGCGTTTTTTAATTTTCCAAGCTCAAAAAATGCCTTTTTCAGTTCCATGTCTCTTTTGTCTAACTCTTCATAAGGCACTAAAGCTTTACTTTGCTTTATTTCGTATATGTCTTTTATAACCATCTCTAAAAGTTCATTTTCACTTTTTGCCCCGTAAACCCTTAATAGTTTTTTTATTTTTTCATCAATATCTTCATTTACCCTGTAAGTTTTTCTAATTACCTTCATAACAACAATTTACTTAACTTGGCGTCACATGACGTCAAGTTAGCGTCACATGACGTCACTTTTAATAATATATTCTTATAATAAGGATATATTAAGAATTGCGTTTTTGCAAATGTTTTATAAGCTTAACCTGAATTTAGTGCTTAATGAATAAATATATGTACATTTAAAATTAAACTCTTGATTAAAAAAATGTTGATTTTAATACATTTTTTAATTAAAATTATAATCAGTTAAATAACGGTATTATAAAAACTGGCAGGGAATGTGTGAAGCAAGCTGAGTTAGTTAAGATGTAAAGCATATTTAATTAGTTATTGAAACAATTATTTTTAGGAGGTGAGATATGATTAGTTATGCATTTGAAGGTAGCAACACCAAACTTATAGCCAAGACTATAGGGGATCTTTTTGAGGAAATGTCACAGCAAGTTCCTAACAACGACTGCGTAGTAAGCGTTCATCAAGGGATAAGAATGACTTACAAAGAATTCAACAAAGAGGTAGATAGGGTTGCCAAGGGCTTAATGGCTTTAGGTGTAAATAAGGGAGATAGGGTAGGTATATGGTCTACAAATAATATTGAATGGGTTATGGTGCAATTTGCTACTGCTAAAATGGGAGCAGTTTTGGTTAACATCAATCCAGCCTACAGGACACATGAGCTTGAATATGCTATGAAACAATCTGAGTTATCTACATTAATACTTATTGATAACTTCAAGACTTCAGATTACATAAAAATGGTTTATGAAGTAGAGCCTTCCATAAGGGACTCAAGGCCTGGCCAGATAAACTCCGAAAAGCTACCTTTCCTTAAAAATGTAGTGTGCATAAACAATACAGAACATGCAGGCATGTATAAATGGAATGACATGCTTAGCATGGCGTCGAAGATTGACGATAGTGATCTTAAAAATGTTCAAAAAAGCTTGGAATTTGATGATGCAATAAATATTCAATACACATCCGGAACAACAGGATTCCCTAAAGGGGTTACACTCAGTCACTTCAACATTTTAAACAATGGATTCTTTATAGGTGAAAGAATGGACTTCACAGAAAAGGATAGGCTATGCATACCTGTTCCATTCTATCATTGCTTCGGAATGGTTTTGGCCAATCTTGCATGTGTAACCCATGGGGCTACAATGGTTCTACCTGGAGAAGCATTTGAGCCTGAGGCTGTTTTGAAAACTGTAGAACAAGAGAAATGTACAGCTTTACATGGTGTTCCAACGATGTTTATAGCAGAGTTAGAAGATCCAAGTTTCAATGATTATGATTTAACTAGTTTAAGAACAGGTATTATGGCAGGTTCACCTTGTCCTGTGGAAGTTATGAAGAGAGTTAATCATGAGATGCACATGAATGAAATTACAATAGCTTACGGATTGACAGAGGCTAGCCCAGTTATAACTCAAACATCTACTCATGACACTTTGGAGCACAGAACAGCGACGGTAGGGCAGGTCTTGCCATTCGTAGAAGCAAAGATAGTAGATCCCGAGACAGGCAAAATTGTTCCTACAGGTGTACAGGGAGAGTTGTGTACCAGAGGTTACCATGTAATGAAGTATTACTACAACAATCCAGAGGCTACTAAAGAGGCTATAGATGAAAATGGGTGGTTGCATACAGGGGATTTAGCTACTATGGATGAAGATGGTTATTTCAAGATAACAGGTAGAATGAAAGATATGATAATTAGAGGTGGAGAAAATATTTATCCAAGAGAAATAGAAGAATTTCTATACACACATCCAAAGATAAGTGATGTCCAAGTTATAGGTGTGCCAGATAGGAAATATGGAGAGGAAATATGCGCGTGGGTAAAACTTAAAGAAGGTGAAACAGCAACGGAAGAGGAGATAAAAGAATTCTGTAGAGGCAAGATAGCCCACTTTAAGATTCCAAGGTACATAAAATTTACAGACTCCTTCCCCATGACAGTTACAGGGAAAATTAGAAAAGTAGAGATGAGAGAGATATCAACTAAGGAATTGGGTCTTGAGGATGTGGCGAAAATAGAAACGGCTTAACCATCTTAATCCCCAAGAGGCTGGCTGAAACCGCCGGCCTCTTTAATCTTTAATGGGTTCTCAAAATGCATGAAAAACTAAGAAAAATTAGTGATAAATATGCGATAGTCGGCGTTGGATATACTCAACAAGGTAAGATTCCAAACAGAACTGCTTTAAGCTTCTATGTAGAAGCTGGAGTAAATGCTATAAAAGATGCCGGTTTAAAAAAAGAGGATATAGACGGACTTATATGCTATAGACAGTTTAGGCCCATGAACAATGAGCCTGAAGTAACCCCCTATCTTGTTGCCCAATATTTAGGAATAGAACCTACAGCATTAAGCCAAGAATCTTACTGTTCGAGGCATCATATTATGCATGCTATCTCTTTGTTAGAGGCTGGTTTTTGTAACTACATCTTACTAATATACGCAGATAATGCCCTTTCTGGTGGAAGGATGTTTATAGATGAAGCTACACATCCTGAAACTAAGGAAGAAAATTTCCTATTCGGAGATTTTGGATTTGTAGGGGATTACGCTATTGCAGCTAGAAGAGCTATGCACGAATTTAATACAGGACCAGAAACTTGGATGGAAATAGCTATAAGTCAAAGAAAGTGGGCAAACTTGAATCCAAATGCTACTATGTATAAAAAACCATTGACACAAGACGATTACATAAACTCCCCATATATTGTTGAACCTTTTAGAAAGTTTGACGCTGCTTTAATTAGTGACGGTGGAAGGGCTTGCATAATCACATCAGTAGAAAGGGCAAAAAACCTACCCAATCCAGTAGTATCTATTTCAGGCATAGGAGAAGCTAACCCCAGTATAGATATACATCAATCTAAATATATGGCTGGTCCTACAGGAGCAAAGAAGGCTTTCAAAATGGCATCAGAAATGTCAGGAATAACAATAGAAGACATAGACGCTTGTGAAATATACGATTGCTTTACATACACCGTTGAAATAACGCTACAGGATTACGGATTCTTCAAGCCAGGCGAGGGAAAATATTTTTTCAAAGACGGATATACTGCTCCCGGAGGCAAACTGCCAATTAATACATCTGGCGGTTTGTTGTCTGAAGCTTACTTTATGGGCATGACTCCATTAACAGAAGGAGTAATGCAGCTAATGGGAAGATGCGGAGAAAGACAGCTGGGAGAAAAAACAGGAACTAAAAAGCCAGAAATAATACTGTGCAGTGATAACGGAGGAGTTCTTCAAACACATTCTACTATTATATTAAGGAGATTAAGTTGAACAATCTATCTTCTGTTATTACATATGATAATAAATTTTTTTGGGATGCTGCTAAAAATAAAAATTTAACTTTTCAAAAGTGTAAAAAATGCGGCCATGTTATTTGGCCACCATCTAATATTTGTCCAATGTGCTATTCAAAAGACATAACTACAATAACCTCTAAAGGAAGGGGCAAGATTTATAGTTTCGCCGTGTTTAGAGTACCTTTTCATGAGAGTGTCAAAGAAAATATTCCCTATGTATTAGCTGTTGTAGAATTAGAAGAAGGCCCCATGGTAGTAAGCAACGTAGTTAACTGTTCCCCTGAAAATCTTGAATGTGGCAGTAAAGTTAAACTCACTTGGGAAACGATAGGAGACCTCAATATCTTTAAATTTGAGCCTGCCTGAGCCACTCCTTTCAAGCATGAGGGAGCTTATCTTATATGAAAGATAAGCTCCCTGTCTTTAATTTCAGATTCATTTCTTAACCATTATTCCAGTTCTTAAAGTTCCCCAATGCCTACCCTCTACGTATAAAGGCACAGATATATCTTGGAGCACTTCACCTGTATCTCGAGCGTATGTCTGTATAAGTAAAGGTTCCGTGTTAGTAGAAGCCGCGACTGCGACAGGGTCTGTATATATTCTTCTAGACCTACTCTTTAATAAATCGTGTTCATAATTTCCTGTTTCAGGCTCATCATAAATAGAGTTATGTGCCGGTAGATAGCCCTTGTCGTCAACTATAGTAAAATATTTCAGTTGGCCATTTTCGTTTAAGTACTTATCTGTTATAGGTTGTATGTACTTTTTAAAGAAATCCGTATACCTTGCCATATATTTTTGTGGGTTTGTATTCGGTACAGGTTTATAATTTCTATCCCAGATATCTGAGCTTGATATTATGCCGTCTTCTATAGCTTTACTTATTGTTTCCTCTATTTCTTTTTTGCCGTCCCTTAAAACTTTATATATGTCTTCCATAGGGTGTTTTATCTTAAGCTTCTGCAAAATTTTAAACGTTTGATTGGCCACTTCTGTCAAGTCAACACTTTGATTGGTCACCTCATTAAGTCGGTTTACCACGTCTCTCGTAGATTCTGTCACAGTAGAAACAGTTTGTGTGACTTCTTCCACAGATGCAGATTGTTCTTCTACTGCAGCGGTAATATTAGATAACATCTGTGAAGCTTCCTCTATTTTCCCAACAAGATTACCAAACGTATTCTTTATTTTAGCTGTTTCTTTCCCGCTTTCTTCTATTTTAGAAGCAATCTTTAAATTTTGTCCTATCAATTTTTCGGCATTAACACTCACTGCATTTATCATCTCGTATATTTCCTGTGCATTTGACTGCGTTTTTTCTGCTAATTTTCTTACCTCATCTGCGACAACGGCAAATCCTCTACCAGCTTCCCCAGCGCGTGCCGCTTCAATTGCAGCATTTAATGCCAACAAGTTAGTCTGATCTGCTATATCGTTTATAACATTAACTATATTAGAAATTCCCTTTATATTCTCTCCCAATTCATCTATTAAATCTTTACCTTCATTCATTACTCTTGTGTTTTCTATCATTACGTTTTCCACATTTTCAGCTATTGACAATACATCTTTGGCTGCTGTTTCTATCTCCATTATAAACCCGCTAAAATCCTCTACGTTTCTTGATATATCCGTTATAGCCCTCGACGCATCTTGCATTGTTGAATTTATGGCATCAAACTGTTCCATATTGTCATTTACAGCTTTTATGGTGTTATTTAATTCTCTGTTAAATATAGCATGAAATACACTTGCCTTACCAGCTGCTGTTACCAAGTTTGCTATAATATTGTTAACCAAATCCCTAAACCTTTTAACAAATGTTTCTACAAACGGTATAGACGATGTTCTTATCTCTTTCATAAGATTTATTCTCTCGTCCGCCATTACTTCCTTAAATTCTCTGTTTATTCTTTCCACATCGGATATTAATTCTTTGTAATAGTATAGAAAGTTTACAAATACATATAATATAGAAGCAACAATAAAAATAATCAAAAAATAATGCATTAACAGTGGCTTAAAAAAGGCATAGGAAACTATCCCTAATATCACATAGATTATAAAAGTGACCAATGTGAAAGCAAAAAGCTTAAATAACATTTCTCTTCTCCCTTATTTATCGCATACAATAAACACCTTTATAAATATTACCCATGCACACCTAACGCTACAGCTCTTCTATAAGCTCTATAAGAACTCCGTGAAATGAAGATGGATGAATGAATATATATCGTATAGCTCCTTCAAATGGCGGTATTTTCTCAACTCTTACAGGTTCTTCTGGAATTAACTTTATATCATTACTTTTTAATTTTTCTATAAGTGCATCTAAATTCTTTACCCTTAATGCCATATGATTGAGGCCTTCTCCCCTTTTCTTTATAAATTTCTCTACAACTCCATCTTTACTGGTAGACTCTATAAATTGCAGTTGTGTACCGTTAATTCTCGTAGATTTTACAAACAAATTTTCATCTGGAAGTTCCCATTGCTCATTGAAATCTATGCCAAACAAAGTGAAAAAGTCAAAAGCAGCTTTTTGGGCATCATGGACAGCTATAGCTATCTCTTCTATTCCTAATATGGAAAAGTCTTTCATTTTTCCTCCTCTGGTTCTATTTCAACTAATATTTCAGACGGTCCAGCCTGTGCACCAGATTTTACAGATATACTTTTTATTGTTCCGTCTATTTGAGCTTTAAGTTCATGAAGCACTTTCATTGATTCTAAAATAATAACCGTATCTCCCTTTTTTACTTTATCTTGTTCTTTAAACTTTATCTCCTTTATCACTCCTGGCATAGGGGCCTTTATCACATTCTCCGCTTGTCCTTCATCGGAGGTGAATCCTTCTTCTTTCTCTTCCTCTATGATGAATTCTTCATCTTCTATCCAAACAATGACTTTATCTTTAGACTTATAAACATCTGCAGATATGAAAGAGTGTTTATCTGGATCAAAAATCAAATATTCTTCTCCATACTTTGTAACACTAATCTTTTTTGATTCATTTCCTATGGTAACCGTGTATAAATCGTTTTGTGATGAAACTTCATACTCCAACGTTTCTTCATTAATTATAACTTTCTCCATATTAACCCCTCCATTTCCCTAGCATATCCCAACACAAAGGTAAGGAGGTTCTTTCGTCTGCTATCAAGTAAGTACTCTTATGCTGCCTTACAAATTCTAATAACGCCAAACCCTCACTTACATATTTGTTGGAACTTGGCTGTGAAAATAAGTCTTCCTTATATATGTCCAGAAACTTTGTGTTATAGTCGCCTTCTATAAACTTTCTATGCTTAAACACCCTCTTAAGCAAAGGTATAGTAGTTTTTATAGGAGCTATGTGGTAGTTGGATAAAGCTTCATACATCCTACTTATAGCCATATCTCTATTAGGCGCTTTAACTATTAGTTTAGCTATGAGTGGGTCATAATTTACTGATACCTCAGAACCTTTAAAAAATCCAGAATCTACACGTATACCTACTCCAAATGGTTCTCTGTAGTGCTCTACCTTACCTATAGAAGGCATAAAATCGCTATCTGGATCTTCAGCATATATCCTAGATTCTATAGCATGTCCGCTTATTCTATTATTTAAACTTTCTTGAGATATAGATATAGTCTGACCATCGGCTATATAGATCTGATAAGCTATTAAATCTAAACCTGTAACTTCTTCTGTTACAGGATGCTCCACCTGAATTCTTGCATTAACCTCTAAGAAATAAAACTTACCTTCAGTTTTGTCATATATGAACTCTACTGTTCCAGCTCCTTCGTATCCTGCTGTTTTAGAGACAGATATAGCTGCTTCTCCCATCTTTATAGCAGTTTCTCTATCTATGGTTGGGGAAGGAGTTTCCTCTATAATCTTCTGATATCTCCTTTGTACAGAACACTCTCTTTCTGGGAAAAACAAACCATTCCCTTCCTTATCTATAAGAAACTGTATTTCTATATGATGAGCATCTACTATGTACTTTTCTATGTATACGGTAGGGTCAGCAAAAGCAGCCTGAGCTTCTTGCCTTGCTAATTCTATAGCTTTCTCCAATTCATCCTCATTTTGAACAATTCTCATTCCCTTGCCACCACCACCAGCGGAGGCTTTTATAAGTACTGGGTAACCTAATTCTCCGGCGAGTTTCTTAGCTTGTTCCACTGATTCTATGGTACCACCCGGTGTAGTTGGTATACCAGCAGCTTTTGCTATTTCCCTTGAATTTATTTTATCCCCCAAGCTTCTCATGCATTCGGAAGAAGGGCCTATCCAGATTAAACCACTATCATTAACCTTTTTTGCAAAAACAGGATTTTCCGCTAAAAAACCATACCCAGGATGAATAGCATCGCACCCTGATTTCTTAGCCACATCTATTATTTTATCCATATTCAAATAGCTCTTTGAAGCTTCTGCTTCTCCTATATGGTAAGCTTCATTTGCATAGGATAAGTGTTTAGATGTCCTATCCGCTTCAGAGTAAACTGCTACAGATTTAACTCCTAAAAGTTTAAGAGTTTTCATTACCCTTATGGCTATTTCTCCTCTATTAGCTACAAGTACTTTATTTATTTTCTTCATGGCTCACATCCTAAAAATACCAAATTTTGTATCCTCTATAGGTTTATTTAGAGTAATTTCTAAAGCAAGCATTAAATATTCCCTTGTTTTCTTAGGATCTATAATGCCATCATCCCACAATCTTGCGCTTGAATATAAAGCTGTTGATTTCATTTCGTAATCTTTCATCACTTTTTCTCTTATGGATTTTATCTCATCCTCACTAACATCTTTTCCTTCTCTCTTAAGTTGATTAACCTTTACCATTGTCAAAACATCTGCTGCCTGTTGGGGTCCCATTACAGCTATCTTGGAATTAGGCCACATCCACAGGAATCTCGGATTGTATCCTCTACCTGCCATAGCGTAATTTCCCGCTCCATATGAATTGCCTATAATAACAGTGATTTTAGGAACACTCGTGGTAGAAACAGCTGTTATCCATTTAGCTCCGTCTTTTGCCATGCCCTGATGCTCATACTGTTTTCCTATTATGAAACCCGTAATATTTTGCAAGAAAATAATAGGAACCTTCCTTAAGCTACACAGCTCTATAAAATGGGCAGCCTTTTGAGCAGATTCTGGGAATATAACACCATTATTACCTATAATACCAACTAAGTAACCACCTATTCTTGCAAATCCTGTCACCAGTGTCTGTCCATATAAAGGTTTAAACTCCTCAAATTCACTTGCATCCACTATCCTTGCAATAATTTCATGCACATCAAAGGGTATACTCAAGTCTTCAGGTATTATGCCATATATCTCCTCTGGATCATACAGAGGATCTTCAGGTTCAACTCTATCTAATTCATATTTTTTACGTCTCGGTAGGTTCAAAAAAATTTCTCTGGCTTTTCTTAAAGCCTCCTCTTCATTATTGGCCAAATAATCTGCGACACCGGATATACGGGTATGAACATCTGCACCCCCTAGAGTTTCTGCATCTATTTCTTCTCCTGTAGCCGCTTTAACCAAAGGCGGACCTCCAATAAAGATAGCACTTTGATTTTTAACCATTATGACTTGATCGCACATAGCAGGAACATACGCCCCTCCGGCTGTTCCTAAACCAGTAACAACTGCTACCTGTAATAACCCTTTACTACTCATAACAGCCTGGTTATAGAAGAAATTACCAAAGTGTTCTTTATCTGGGTAAACCTCATCCTGCATAGGTAAAAACACACCGCCAGAATCAACTAAATATAAACAATGTAAATTGTTTTCCTCTGCAATTCTTTGAGCCCTTACATGCTTTTTAATAGTTATAGGATGATATGTTCCTCCTTTCACGGTTTGATCATTTGCTATAATCATAACATCTCTTCCGTGTATCCTACCTATGCCAGTAACTATTCCACCACACGGAGCACTATTATCGTACATATCATAGCCTGCATAAGGTCCTATCTCTAAAAATGGAGAATCCTTATCTATAACCTTTTCTATTCTTTCCCTACAAAACAGCTTACCCCTTTTTTTATTAACTTCGTGAGCTTTGGGAGGACCTCCTTTGGATAATTCATTTCTTATAGCCTCTATCTCTTCCACTTTCTTTTTATTAAACTCATATCTCCTTTTAAAGTCTTCAGAATTTGTACTTATATTAGATATAATTTTAGCCATTCTTTTCCCCCTCGAGTTGATTTATAAGAGCAGTAGCAAATTCCTTCCAGTCTGATATTATGTTATATCTGGCTCTCTTAAATATAGGCGCTTCCTCATCTGTATTAATTGCCACGACACATTTGACATTCTTGATACCCGATAAATGTTGCGTGGCTCCGCTTATGCCAAAAGCAAAATATAAATTTGCGGATAGCATCGTTCCAGATTGTCCTATTTGATACTGATGGGGCATCCATCCATTATCTACTGCGGCTCTCGAAGCACCTACAACTCCATTTAACAAACTTGCCAATTTCTTAAGTACTTCAAACCCTTCTTTTGAGCCTACTCCCCTACCTCCTCCTACAACAATTTTTGATTTATCTAATTCTACTTCCTTCTCTATCGGTTTTTCTTCAACCACTTCCACAGCTTTTTCTACATCTACCCACTCTATCTCAGAATTTTCATAAGAGGGCAAACTTTGCTCAAAATTCCTTTCTTTTATAAGGATAAGTAAAGGCAATTTATTGGGTTTATACTCTATTATTGCTTTATCCCCATACGCACTGTGCTTGAATATAAAATTATCGTAATCTATTTCATTAACTCCAAAAACACATGATGCACCTAACTTGTATACTAATATGCCCCCCAAAGATGCTCCTACGTATCCACTTGTAAGTATGAGATCATAGTTTTTTGCCAAATCAGCAACTGTATTTACAGAATTGACAGGCAACTCTTTTATGCCGTAAACTTTATGGATTTTTACATTTAGCTCTTCTCCATCTTTTGCAAATATAATCGCATCTATATTATCTTTTTCTGACACAAACTGTTCTGCAATAAAATTGAGCTCAGAGATTCTTTCTGTATTGTTATCACTAACTATTAAAATATTTTTAACGTTCATAAGTAATGCTCCTCCCTAAGTTTATCTAATAACAACTTAGCCGTTGCAGACAAATCATCGTTGGGTAACATTTCATTAACATATTCATAATGAGGTACACTCACAGAGGCCTCCTCCGCCCACTCAAATTTATCGGTAGGTATCTCCTCCTCAAGATGAACTGGTTTCTTTTTACTTTTCATAATCTCCTTTAGATTAGGTATACGAGGTAAATT
>WFRC01000309.1 GCA_015486685.1 Caldifarciminota bacterium | reverse complement strand
GTTGTCTGAATATTAAATTCCATTGCACCATTATCGGTGAAACCGGAGTAAACACTATTTGTGGTATGCACAGAGATGAGGGCATTATTTACAGGATTCCCATTCAAAGAAACATAAAAATCCACAGGGATATTTCCTGTTGGTATAGGGTTGGGATAAGAAACATAAGGGGTATCAGGAATGCTTGTATATACATCAAGTGCAGGGTCTCCCAATAGATTATACTGTTCAAAATATCTCTTTGAATTGCCTATACCTCCGTAGTATTCGTATAAATCGCGTTTTCCTTTATCAAGCATTCCACCTAAAAAGGTCTGTGAAGAATCAAATGCCTCATCAAACATCCTCCTCTGTAAAACATCGTCTTCACCCCAATAGGAATATACAGACGAACCAATAAATCCAATACCTGCGTTCTGCCCATTCCGAATCCATGCTTCTCCGAATGATTCTTCATAGGCAAAATTTCCTGTGAGACAGGCAAAACTCAGGATTAGCGGATTCATATCAGGATTTGAAAGATTATTCACATCACTAACATCATAAGGAATTTCCGCCCAGGAGGTTTCATTCCCGTGTCCTGAATATGTTATCCATACCCTACCATCAGTTAAGGCTGTATTTATTGATGTTCCGCCATAACTATCATACAGAAAGAGCGAATCGGCAAGCATACCCGCTGCCCTTACTTTTCTCATACAGTATGTATGTGTAGATTCTGCAATCGTATGCCCATCACTATCCTTTGAGGCGATGAAATAAATTTTATTCAGCCAGTCAGATGGAACAGACCACAGATTTCTTTCATAAGTAACAATCTTGTTTAATGTGCCTGATATATCCTGCGAATCAGATGCACTAATCCTCCCTACATAAATATCCGGGAAATAATCGGCACCTGATAGCGTTGAATAATACAGGTCTGTTGGCGGATTGTCTGTTTCCGTACCAATCCAGCATTCAATATCCGCAGTATCTCCAATAAGCAAAACAAAGCTAGGAGGCACAGCAGATGTGTCATAGGCAGATTGGATGAAATTCCGCACAGATGCGGTATCACCACCTCCAATCTCTGAAATTGTATGGGCATCTACCAGAAATCCCTTGTTTTGTTTCCACTGGATAAATGAATCAAGTAGCCCAAAAAATCTATCAGGGGTAATAATCATATACCTCACAGGTGCAGATAAAAATGAGGATTTAGAAACTGATGTATTAGTAGGAGGCGGAAAATATCTATTGGAATACTTTCTTATTATTTCATTTGTCTCTGATTTGCTCCCCCCTGATGAGGTGATAGAAAAATTCAGATCTTCATAAACCAGTAACGATTCCTTTACAGGGTTATATTGCACAGGATAGAGATTCACTACAAGATAAGGTATACTTCTGATATAAACGGTATCTACTATTTCACCCAATTTACCGGGATAATATGCATCTGTATTATATAAACCCACATTTTTCTTAAACTCAACGGTTGCACCAGGAATTTTGGGAATTGAAGGTTGAGCAGGTAAAACAGGCAGTGAAAGTTTTATCTTTTTACTCACCCCGCTCTTAATATTCAACCGCGAAACAGTATTTGGCTCCACAGGCACCAATTTTGTTATTACAGGCAGCAGAGGATTCCCAACAACCTTATATTCGCCTGTATTCTGAAACCTTAATCCTAAATAGTTTTCATTATTAATTTTTACAGTATCTAACCCCGTAAACTGAAATGAAAAAAGTAATATTAAAATCACATTTTCTCCTTGTTAAATAAGTTAAAACGCCAACCGCCAAAAATAGTGCGAAAGTATCTCGTGAAGCGTAAATCGTGATTCGAATATAGCTCCCAGCCTCCAGATTCCAGCTGACAGCATTGTCATTGCGAGCCTGCCAGAGGCAGGCGTGGCAACCTCACAGGATGGGTGGTTGTAATTTTTCCTCTTACCTTTTTCATTACGCTCTCTTTTCTCCTCTATATCCTTACTGTGAGTTGTGAGCAGTCAGCAGTGATCCCATCATATTCTTTCTCTCATCTATCCATTCACTATTTACGCTTAATTAATAAATAAATAATCAAAAAAATCAAGTTTTTATTCCGTTTATCTCATTGATCTCGTTTGTTTTGTTAATCACGAATCACCATCACGAACACATTTGTTAATCCTTTACCCATTACCTATTACCTCTTGCCTCTTACCCATTACTGTTTTTTCCTCATTCTCTCTTTTCCCTATATGCTTGCTACTCATCCCTCGCTACTGCTTTTTCCACTCATCTACTCATTCACTTTCCTGTCACCCATTACCATTCTTTTAACCAATAAGACCAAT
>WFRC01000308.1 GCA_015486685.1 Caldifarciminota bacterium | reverse complement strand
CGTGAAATGTAAAAGGAAAAAGGTGAAAGGATATCGAGAATAAGTTGAATATTGAAACTTGAAGGGATACAGACGCTAACCGCTAACCGCTTGCCGCTAACCGCTAAAAGGATATGTGCCAGATTGATGTAGGAGGGGCTTCCCAGCCCTGATAATTCCTTAATCTTCCTTCCTCTGAAATCATAGTCTTCTTCGCTTTTCATTTTGCATTAATTTCCCTCCCTTGATGGGAGGGATTAAGGGAGGGTGTCCTTTTTGCTGTCATGCTGAACTGAGCCTGCCCTGACAAAGGTCAGGGTTTCAGCGTCTCTCTTTTCTCTTGTCTTGAAATCAGGTTGAGGTTAAGGAAAAAGATTGGGGAAAATGTCGGGCTCATATACATACAAAAATTTATTGACAAACAGAGGAAATTTGTTAATATAAAAGTATGATAAGAGAAAAAAAGACATCCGGGATAGCAATTCCTAACATTGTTGAGATAGTTAAAAATTGGAAGGAAGTTATTGAACCAATAGCCGGGGATTTTTTAAAAAAGTATGATTGGCTTATCAGTCCATCATTACCAGCTGATTTTTCTCTTAAAGTAATAGAATTAAAGGAAAAAGGACAAGAAAGCCAAAAAAACATAGATAAGTTATTTGTTGAGTATTTTTCCTCAAATAATTTTGCGGCATTTGAAGAATTGGTAAAAAATTGGGAGTCAAATCCCGTTTTTAAACCAAGAATGAAAATTTTTCAAGACTGTATATCTGTAATGAAGAATGCAAATGGCATATATAACCCTTCAAATGTTTTACTTCCTACGCTTATTGCCCAAATTGATGGTGTAATAAACAAATTTATGATGACAAAGGGATTATCATTTGACAAGAAAAAACGAGCATGGGTAGATGAAAAAGGAGAAAAAATAACAAAGAAAAAATGGATTAAGGATTATATCCCGAATGATATATTGCTTAATTTAGCAAATGATATTAATTTTGATATTCTTTTTCAATCAGCCACTATAGGAGAGCCATTAAAAAATCATTTTACCTTTAGTCGACACAAAATTTTGCATGGGGAGGAATTAAAATATGGGAAGATTGATAATACAATCCGCGCCTTTCTTATTTTGGATTTTCTGGCATATATAACCAGCCAGAATTATTAAAAACCTATATTTTTTAACAGTATTTTTTAGTTTATATTGTAGGGGTGTATTACTATAGGCAACTATAAACGGATTTTCTCAATCTGCTTTTGCGTCTTTATTGTCATTTTTATTGATTTTGCGACTTTCATATAATGGTTTATTTCATCCAGAGAGAGTTTTCTTTTCTTCCTGTCCTTCAGATATTTTGCCATTACCTGATAGGCACCAATGTGGTATTCCCATACTTCTTTTGAAATATTGTCAAAATACTGGCTTTTGTTGATGTAAACCCGTTTATTGGTTTCATCATATTTAACATTTTCTACCTTATTTGTGCCTGATACAGGAAAACCTATATATGCTTCGTTAAGAGCAGAATGTTTTAACAGGTGAAGGTCAGCGAGTTCTTTTCCAAGTTCACTTAACTTTTTGAAATGTTTGTAATTCTTTGTAAATGGGATTCTGGGGAAGTCTATCTTGAGAAATTCTTCATACCTTTTGCGATAGGTGGGTGAATATAAGACTGCATAGATATAATAGAAGATTTCTTCAGGAGAAGGGACGGTTTTGAAAAGCGTTTTTGCAAATTGCTGGAATTTATCGGTAAAATTGGGAATGCGTTCACCTCTGTTTTGCTCAAATATTTCCTTTCTGGTTTTGTCAGGATAAAGGTAAAGAGGGAAAAAGTAAGTTTGGTCTGCAACAGAATGTATATCCCCTATTAATCTTGTAATCATAGTGCCAAAAGAAATTGTTTCGGGAAATTTTCTACTTGTACATATGCCAATATTTTTATTTAAGAGATGTTGCATTACTCTTATAAATGGTCTTGCTAAAATTGCATCTGAATAATAAATCCATCTTATGTCAAAGGGACGGTAAAAATAATTTTTGATATTCTTATCAATATTTTCTTTATTTATTTCCTCTCTTGCTTTTTTCAGATGCCATTCATATGTACTGCTTATTTTAAAAGTTTTTTCAATAATTTCATCGGAAAAATTAATATTTTGGAACATTAAAAAGTTTTTTCTAATAGTGTCCCTATCAAAACTAATTGCTAGTTTATCTCTTTTGGTTTGGATACCCGAACTATATTCCTTAAATATGTCCGTTATCTTCCAGAATTTTTCATATTCTTTCAGAAGGGAGAAATCTTTGGGGATAAAGAAGTAATAAGGTGCAGTATGTTTTAATTCTTCCCATTTAGTTGTTTCTATATCATTTTTCATAAGGACATCATATTTTTTCTCTCTTGTTCCCCATAAATCAGCATAGAAAACCTTTGGCTTTTTTGAGTCAGTCATAAATTCCCTCCCAGTATAAATCGTGGTCAAGATTGAAATTTCTGGATACGGGATTTTCCCTGTCAAATTCCCATTTCAGCGGGTTAGTGTGGATGTATTCTCTTATTCGGGACAATTCGCCTTTACTACGAATTATGTGTTCATAATAATTTCGCTGCCAGACAGGAATTCCAGGAGTCCAGCGATATTCATTAATATTTTTGGTTGCGGCAGATTTAAATCCCCGAATAATTGCTCCGAGGGTTCTGGATGGAGACCGAAATGTATTTGTTTTTTGTAGGGGCGTATTGCTATACGCCCCTACATTTGTATCATCCACAATAACAATAATTCCGTGTAAATGATTTGGCATAATCACAAACATATCCAATTCAACATTCTGGCGAATAATCGGTGTTTCCAACCACTCTGCTTTTACAATCTTGCCAAACTTGTTTAATTGCATTTTTCCATCAATAACATTCCCAAATAAATATTTTCTGTGTTGTGTGCAAATTGTTATGAAATATGCACCGGGATAGGAATAATCGTAATTCTTCAGTCTTATAGACCTTCTATTTTCCTCCATTGTCCCTTCCATATTTTACATATAGGGCAATTGCGACACCCTGCTGGATGTCAAAAACATTCTCATCCTTGCCACCTTCAGGTGTTTTCTCACCAATTCTTGATGAACCGTGTAGATTCAGGATGTAAATTTCATCAAAAGTATCAAGGAGTTTTCTTCTCATTCCCCTGTGGATTATTCCTGAAAGATATGAATTATTTGTAATAAATCCCAGAATTCCTTTACCTGCCTGTTCTATTTTCCAATGTGCAAATCTGATAAATTTTATGTAGTCGTCTGAAATAGGCTGGATATTGCGTTCACTCTTAATATCTTCTTTGTATGTCTTCATAAGATTTTCTATAAAATCGGACTTGTTCACTGAACTTACAGAATAAGGAGGATTACCTAAAACCACAAGAATAGGGATTTTCTGCTTAATCTTTTTTGCCTGCTCTCCTTCTCTTGCAAGGTCAACGAAAAAATCTGTTTGTTTTGGTTCTTTCATCTCAAGGGTATTCGTGAGGTAAAACTGAAATCTTTCTCCACTCCTGAATCTGAAATTAAGTTCTTCAAGAATCATTGAGACCTTAAAATGTCCTACCGTATATGGAGCCATAAGGATTTCAAAGGCATAGAAATGGGGAATAATATGTTCCTCTATATAAGATTTGATAAGTCCTTCTTTTCTTCTATTCTTCAGCTCTCTCTGGACCTGTTTTATTGCCTGAACAACAAATGTAAGTGTGCCTGCTGCAGGGTCAAGGAGGGTTACATCCTTTGTGGCAAGTCCCTCTGCCTTTCCAAATTTTTTCTTAAGGAGTTTATGAATGGATTTTACAATATAGGAAACCACAGGTAGAGGTGTATAATAGACCCCTAAATGTTCTCTTTCCTTTGGGTTATAGATAGCGAGAAATGTTTCATAGAAATGGATTACAGGGTCTTCTTCCCAGCGGGTGGTCTTAAATTCCTTCATAATGTTTTTAACATCTGCCTTCTGAAGCAACCATATTATATCATCTACAGTCCAGGATAAGGATTCAGGGAAATGAGGTCCTGTAAATGAATAGAAGATTTCTTTGAGAAGTGATAGGGTCTCAGGAATGAATTTCCAGGCGGTTTCCTTTCGGAAATTGTCCTTAACCCTCATTCTTGAGGCAAATAATCCATAGGTAATGGTCTGGGCATATAAATCAGAAAATCTTTCTTTTGTGAGGTTTTCAATGAGTTCTTCCTTAAATGCCTTATAAAATTTTGTTATATGCTCATTCTCTTTTGAAAGTTCTTCATAAACAATATCCCTGAGGAATCTTGTTCTGTTTGCAAGTTCAACGGAAAGGTCAGAAGATTTTCGTATTTCGGGAATGGAGAAAGAGAAATAGGTATCAAGTAAGTCAATGAATTCCTCTATCCCTTCAGGAACAGGTGGTAATCTCAAACTTTGAAGGGTAAACTGGCGGGCAATTGCTACCTTTTTAATGAGATTGCCATATTTATATAGTCTGAATTCCAGAAAATTGGTTAGAATGAGATTTGAAGAAAAACTTCTATATCTTTGCAACTGCTCAGAATTTTCTATATCCTGAAGGTCTGTATTGGGTGTTTTTGCCTCAATATAACCGATTATTTCGCCATCTTTTCCTATACGAAAGTCAGGATTGCCACCCTCTGTTTTTTTAGGTTGAACAAGAACTCCTACGGGATTGGATGATTTATTAAATGTTTCAATTATTTCCGATGTAGCCTCTATAAGATTTTTCAAAGAAGGATAAAAACTCTCCTCTCTGAAATTGCCTCCTGTATAAATTTTATGTATGTCTTTTAAGTAAATATTCAAGGATTTCTTAATTTTATCTTTATGCACTTTATTTGCCATAGACATAAATATCAAATATTAAGTGATTGTCAAGAAATAATTTAATAAAGGGGTTATTTTTTGAGTTTACTTTTCCTGTCCCTTTAAAACATTGGGGTCAGTCATTATCAATTATCATTTTCCCTAAAAATCCTGACATTACAGGAAGCATTTTTCTGATGCCGATAAATATGAGCGGGAACGGAGTCTGCAACCTCACACCTTTCCAAATCCACCGCTTTTGCGAAAAACCGGTGGGCAAAAATGGTAATATTACTGCAATAGAGCATTTCACTTTTGCGAAAAACCGGTGGGCTGAAACCCTTGGTAATACTGAAAAACTGGTCTCCGCTTTTGCGAAAAAGTGAAAAAGAGAATGAGATTCTTCGCCGATGGCTCAGAATGACAATTACCCATCCTGTGAGAGTGTTCATTCGCTACCGCTCACTCACGTCTTCGGCTTCTTCAGTCATTTCATTCCCTCGCAATGACAATGGGAGATGTTCTATCATATGCCTGAACTTTCCCAATATGAACTAAAATT
>WFRC01000307.1 GCA_015486685.1 Caldifarciminota bacterium | reverse complement strand
GGGGCGGAAGTAATTGCAAAATGAAGATTAAAAAATGCAAAAATGCAAGCACCGAGCCACCTGATGAGCCAATTATGATCCAATTTTAGCACCGAGCCCACCTGACCTAATTATCAGGAAGGCTAACAAATAAAAACTTGAAGAAATTTTTTATTTATAGACCCCGGAATTTTTAACAGATCAAAAATTATTATAAAAAATGCAAAATTGCTCAAAAAAAATTGATTTAAATTTGTTAATTTAAAGTAAAGGAGGTGATATTATGTTTTTTAATGAAAAAGAGTTGAACAGACTTTTTAAGAAATGGGATATTGAATCTATAGAATATGCAGAGAAAAAGGCCAGATTTGACAAGTATATGAAAAGGTTAGCAGAAGCAAGTATTCCATTTCTTAAAAGAGAAGAGAGAATGCTTGAAGAGAAACGCAAAAAAGACAAAAACGCCTATTTAACATTTGAAGAATTAGAAGAGATATGGCGTCCATTCCGAAAGATTAGGCGGAAAATTGAAGATGAAATTTTTGATGAAATTACATTAATACTTAAACCTAAAAAATATCAAGGAGGTTAAATAATGAAAATATGGGCAACAATAAGCACTATTTTGGAATTTATAGGAGTAAAAATTAATTCAATGCATATTATCTATGATATTAAAGCATGGACAATCTTAGGCACTTTTTTCACACTTATAGGAGTAATTATTGCCTTAAAACATCTATATATAATTATCCGTGAAATTAGGCGCAGTTATTCCCCAATACTTTTAATAGAACCTTTAATCGGTGTAGACCCACCAATTAAATTTAGTCAAGTCGTGAAAGAATATCCCGTTGTTCAAAGTGTAAATTTTAAATTACGCAATAATGGAAATGGTCCTGCACTTAATATCAAAATTAAAGTTAGACAAGGTAAATTGGAATTAGAAAGAAAGATTCATCCATCATATCTGCAGGAAGATATTTTCCCAGGCGAATTAGAGCGCAGTAGTTTGGCTAAAGGGGAAATGCTTAAATGTCTTTTTAGAGCCAAGGCGGGCTTTCCTTTGCCAAAAGAAAATTCCCCTCTTTTGATTGATGTAACTTGCGAAAATATTTATAAGCAAAAAATGAAATTCTTTTTTGAGGCCCCTACTGATACTTTATCAGCCCTATCTGAAAAGTCGCAGGCACTAAGTTTTAAAAAAGTTAAGGGGTTATGAGGGGAAAAAGAGAGAGAAAGTGAGAAACTTAATAAATATGCAGAAAATGGGAAAAGATAAAATTGAATTTTTTTCTATATTGGCTAAAAATTTCTTGCGAAATTTGAAAAAATATGTATGTTTATAATATAAAAAAGGAGGTTCAGATAATTAGACATTCTATAATTAAATTCCAATTATGGATTTTTATTGGAATAATAATGGCTCTTTTCTCCGGTTGCAGCAGGGGTATTGTGGGTAAGGTGGGAGATGAAACTATTACAAAAAGAGATATAATTTATACACAGAATATAGAGAAGGCTTATGAAGATACCATTAAAGAGGAAGAAGCACTCCTTATCTATATCCAGAAACTCCTTGATGTAGAGATTGCAAAAGATATTGGTATTTCATTAAGTGATGCTCAAATTCAGAAAGAATCCAGCCGAATTGATACAGAAACAAAGGCACCTAAACTATTGGCAAGGATAAAGAAGTGTTTTGGAAGAAGAAAAAATGATTATCTGCGGGTTTTTGTAAAGCCTGTTCTTGCAAGAAGGCTTATAGAAGAAAAATTCTTCTATGACACCTTATCCTATCAGAAATACACCTATAATAAAGCAAAGGAGATTGAAAAGAATTTTAACACCCTTATAAGAAACAAAAAGGTGCGAGATACCCTTCAATACTTTTTAGCAAAGAAAAAGGACCACCTTTATGGATTTTTCCACCCTCTCAATATTACCTCTCATCCCCAGATTGTAAAGGATAAGATGACCTATTATATTGTCCACAAAAGAAAAAATATGGGATATGAGGGATTTATTGTTCAGAAGGCTGATTTCAATGAATTTTACGAAAAAGAGATGCAGAAAATTCCTGTGGTTATAAAAAATAAGCAGATGAGAGAGAGACTCCTTATGAAGATAAGGGGTACAAAATGGGAAAAAATAATAAAGTAGGAGGTTAGAATGAAAAATAAACTATTAAGTATAGCAGAAATTGTGGTACTTCTGTTTTCTTTTCCTGTTAGTGCCATTGCAAATTTTTGGGGCACAAAGGCATCAATGCCAACGGCAAGAAAGCTTTTCGCCATTGGGGTAGTAAACAATAAGATTTACGCCATTGGAGGAGATACAAACAATGTCAAAATTTCCACAAATGAGGAATACGACCCTGCAACAAATACCTGGACAACAAAAGCACCGATGCCAAGCCCAAGACGGGGTTTAGCCATAGGGGTTGTTTATAATAAAATATATGCAATTGGTGGAGCCTATTCTGGTGTAGTTTCTACAAATGAGTGTTATGACCCCGCGACAAATACCTGGACAACAAAGGCAAATATGCCTACTGCAAGATGGAATCCTGCCATAGGTGTTGTAAACAACAAAATATATGTTATTGGCGGATTTGACGGATATTCTTATCTTTCCACGAATGAGGAGTATGACCCTGCAACAAACGCCTGGACCACAAAGGCATCAATGCCTACTGCAAGGACGGCTCTTGCTATAGGTACTGTGAAAGGAAAAATATATACAATTGGTGGGGGTAATAGTTCTGGCTCTTTATCTACGAACGAGGAGTATGACCCTGCAACAAATACATGGACCACAAAGGCATCAATGCCTACCGCAAGGCAGGTCCTTGCCATAGGAGTTCTAAGTGATAGTCTTATTTATGCAATTGGTGGGTATAATGGTTCTAATCTTTCTACAAATGAGTGTTATGACCCTGCAACAAACACCTGGGCAACAAAGGCATCAATGCCTACTGCAAGACGGAGTTTTGCCATAGGCGTGGTTTATAATAGAATATATGCAATTGGTGGGACTGATAGCTCTTATCTCTCTATAAATGAAATGTATAATATTCAAGGTTTAATCCTTCTTTCTCCAAATGGTAGCGAAGCCTGGGCAGCAAATTCGCAACACACAATTTATTGGTACCCAGAAGATACCGTAGCAATAGACCATTATAAACTACTTTTTTCAACCGATGGAGGTAATTCATATCCTGATACCATTGCTGATAATATAACTGATACCTTTTATATTTGGACAACACCTTCAATAAATAGTGACATTTGTCGTATAATGGTGCAGGCGTTTAACACATCTGATAGTCTCCTTTTTGAGGATGCAAGTGATAATAATTTTGAAATTTGGGAAGGCTATTATCTTGCATCATCGCAGTATCCTATGTTCCGTTATAATTCAGCACATACAGGCAGAAGTCCGTATAACGGTTGTCTCTCTGATAGCATCAAATGGTATTTTACAACTGGAAGTCCTGTAATTGGTTCTCCAATTGTGGGTCCTGATGCCACCATATATTTCACTTCTGAAAACGACACCCTGTATGCAATTAATTCAGATGGAACAAAGAAGTGGTCAAATTATATTGGAAATGCCACAAAATCTACCCCTGCCATTGCTATTGATTCTACAATATATATTGGTAATAGTTTTATACTGTACGCCTATAAATATAATGGTAAGATTAAATGGGAATATGATGTATCAGGTGCAATTGTCTCATCTCCTGTTATAGGTTCTGATGGAACAATTTACTTTGGATCTACTAATAATACGCTTTATGGAGTAAATGCGGATGGCACTTTGAAATGGAAATTTGCAACGGGCGGGAGTATACTATCTTCACCTGCCATTTCTCCTGATGGTATAATATATGTAGGGTCTAATGATAATAAATTGTATGCTATAAATTCAGATGATGGGACAAAAATATGGAGCATTAATACCACAGGGACATTTATCTCATCTCCAGCACTTGATACATTAACAGGTAAAATCTATGTAGGGTCTTGTAATGGAAATTTATATGTTATTAACTCAAATGGTATAATTGATAATATCTTTACAGCGGGAGATACAATCACAAGTTCACCTGCAATCGGTGATAGTATGATATTTATTGGAAGTTATGATGGCAAGGTTTATGCACTGGATAAGAATTTAAATTTGAAATGGAGCTATCAGACAGGCGGTAAAATAGAATCTTCACCCACAATTGATGCCGATGGTTATGTCTATACAGGTTCTGATGATGGTAAATTTTACTGTTTTAGAGGTTCTGATTCTACACTTATATGGAATGCTATAACAGGGAATGCAATTAAAACTTCACCGGCAATTGGTGCTAATTCTTGCATCTATATAGGTTCAAATGATGGAAGGTTATACGCATTTGGGTCTAATCAGGGAATAGAAAAAAATTATATTTCGCCGGTAAAGAGATTCTTCCTTTCTCAGAACTCCCCGAACCCATTTATTAGGGAAACCCATATTAAATATACCCTCCCAGAAGGCACAAATGTAAATATTTCTGTATATAATCTGTTGGGGAGAAAGGTTACTACGCTCATAGATGAAAGGAAGAATGCAGGCTATTACACAATAACCTGGAATGGAAGGGATAATACAGGGAAGAAACTCCCATCTGGCATATACCTTATCCACCTTGAAGCAGGAAAATATACGGCAACGAGAAAAATAAGTTTGATAAAATGAACGGTAGTGTGTCAAGAAAATAGACTTTTTTGGATGTTGACTTTAAGCAATTGAAATTTTGGGTTGATTTAAAAATACGGGGAAAAAGGAAAGTGGGAGAAAGTGTTAGAATAAGAAACGAATAAACAAGGAGGTATACTATGAACATTTCTTATTCTCCTTCAGAAGATGAGATTGAAAATGCTATAGCAAAATTAGAATTATGGTTAAAAAAAGAAGAATTCCCTGATTTCAAAATTGGTAGGGTTGATGCTGAGAATTTTTTGACATTAAAGAATCGGGATGAATACTTTGATGCAAGGAAAATTTATATCCTTTTTGAAGGGAGTAAAGGAAAGTGTGAAGCAATGGAAAAAATCTTGATAGATTATTCTTGGAAAAATTATTCAGATTTATGTATAAATGACCAATATGGAGGAGGTCCACAAGGAGAAGGAAATTATCATATTGTTTATTTAGTTGTATGGTAATTTTGCTTAAATATACAACAATATAGATATCTTTTAAAAATCTAATTTATCTGCTGACTTTTTCTTATCTTGAGGTTCATCTGGAGATATAAGAGGATGTTCAGGAGGCTTTCTCCTCCAGTAGAAACGGGTGGAGATGGTGGTGGAGGAGGGAGTGAGCCCTTTGGTCCCCTATAATTTTTTTAAAAGGGGACGAAGTCCCGTGGCTACCGAAGATGTGAGTGAACGAAGTGGACGAACACTCTCATTTAATAGCCACCTTCCTCTTTATTTCTCTCCCTTGATGGGGGGGATTAAGGGAGGGCTTCCTTTTGCTATCGGCTATTGGCTGACTACCAACGGCTGTCTTTTTGACTGACCCCAAGGGATCCAAAAAAGTAAAAAGTGAGTGATTGACCCCGATTTTTCCGTTTTTTAAATAATCCATATTTTCCTTTCCCTGAATTTTCTGAGAAATTTCTATTCTTCTCTCTTGACTTTTTTTAGATTTTTTTTATTATATTAATT
>WFRC01000306.1 GCA_015486685.1 Caldifarciminota bacterium | reverse complement strand
TTCTTACTTCCCACTTTTTACTTATTACGCCTTACGCTTCACAATTCACTTTTCACGATTTTTGGTATTTTTTCTTGAATTTTCTCAAAAAGATTTCATTTTTCTCTTGACATATCCAAATGAGGTTAGTAATATTCAGGAAAAAGGAGGTAATGTGGAAAGAAAAAGATTGTTGAAAATACTTGATGTAATCATAACTATAGGCATGCTTTATTTATTGTTTATGCTTATCTATCCGAGTTATAAAGAGATTAGAGAAAATAATCTTCAAACGCAGGTAATCACAAATATGTATGAAATAAAATGTGAGCTTGAGCATTATGCCGCATTCAATTATGGAATATATCCAGAGGATATTCGGGAAATAGAACCATATCTTGTGAATGGCAAACTTCCTGTAAATCCATATACAAAGAAAAGAATGGGGTTTGATGATTTCCAGATAAATGAGTATAAATCCATTACAGATACAAAAGAAGATAATTCTGTTAGTGTAAATGGTAAATTTAGGGGGAAACCAGGGAATATTGTATATAGTTATTTTATCCCCCCTGGAAATACGGGTGCCACTGCGTATGGCCTCGTTGGCTTTTCTCATACAGGGAAACCCATTTATAAGATAGACCCTGCGAAAAAACAGCATATTGTAGTTTTACACCTTTAGATGAGATACCCCTCACAGTATCTTCAGATAGGTGCCCTTCAAGATCTTAAAAGTATAGAGATAAAAGCAAGACTTATTGTAGAAGGTTTTCTTTCAGGACTGCATAAGAGTCCTTATAAAGGATTTTCTGTAGAATTTTCTGAACACAGACCATATTTTCCAGGGGATGCATTGAAAAATGTGGATTGGAAGGTGTTTGCAAGAAGTGAAAGGTTGTTTGTGAAAAAATTTGAGGAAGAAACAAACCTCAAAGCATATTTAATCCTCGACGCAAGTAATTCAATGGAATTTGGCTCACCCCTTACGAAGTTTCAATATAGTTGCTATCTTACAGCCAGTCTTGCATACCTTTTAATACTTCAGAAGGATGCCGCCGGATTAACGATGTTTTCCGATAAAATAAAGGTTTCTATCCCTCCCCGCGCTAAAAAGAATCACCTTTATCATATTTTAAGTGCACTTTCTCATCAATCCCCTGAGGGAGAGACAAACATATCAAGAATATTATTAAATATCGCACCTTCCCTGAAGAGAAGGGGACTTATTATAATTGTTTCCGACCTTCTGGATAACCAATCGGAGGTAATAAGGGCAGTGAAGGCATTGAGAGCGAAAAAGAACGAAGTTATTGTTTTTCATATACTTGATAGGAGAGAAATTGATTTTATGTTTTCAAGACCCACTGTGTTTATTGACCTTGAAACGAAGAAAAAACTTGCAGTTGAACCTTCTGTGATAAAAAGATATTATATGAAGGCAATTACAGAACTTATCGAGATATACAGGAAAAACTTCCTTGAAAGCAATATAGACTACATCAATGTTATAACAGATGAGCCATTCAATAAAGCATTATACAGGTATTTTTCCAGAAGAAAGATGTTAAAATGAAATTTCTCTATCCACTGCACCTTTTGTTTCTTACCGCCTTGAGCATTCCTATAATTATCCACCTTTTTAGTAAAAAGGAGATGCAAACCCAGACTTTTCCATCCCTGCTTTTTCTCCTACAGAAAAAAAGTCCACGATTCTATTACCTTCACATCAGAGAAATTCTCCTGCTTCTTATCAGACTATTAGCCCTGACAATTTTTATCCTTGTATTTTCCGGAGTATTGATACATTCAACGCATTTCTCACATAATTACAGCAAGGTTGTGGTAGATAATTCTTTAAGTGTAAAAGGCAGAATACCATTAAGAAACGGATATATTAGGACAGAAACAAAAGGAGGGATGTGCAAAATAGGGAACGCCTTTCGGGACAACATTCCAACCCTATTTATTACCGATCTACAAAAGGTAAATTTTATCCCATTTCTGAATAAAAAAAGGCACTTTTCCAATGTTTCAGTTAAGGATATTGGAATACCCCCTAATACAGGAATTACAGCAGTAAAAACGGGTCCCGTTATAACAGGTAAAGAAGGAAATATCTATATAAAGATATTAAATAAGAATAAGAAAAAACAACAAACAAATATACGAATATACATTGATAAAAAATTGGTGCTTACCGATGTTATACATCTATCAGAAGGAGAAAATAAAATTTCATTTCCATTTAAGCCAGAGCAAGGACTTCACTATGGTAAAGTTGAAATAGATAAGGATAAAATTCCATTTGATGATAAGAGATATTTTACATATTACGCCCTTCCACCAATAAGTGTTGCTATAATTTCTGATAAAGAACCTCATACGATTGAATCAGCACTTATGATACTCGGGCTTCACCCATACTGGAGTACAGAATTCACAGGGGATGCCTCACTTTTAATTGTTATAAAAAGAAATATCAATACCTTAAAAGGATTAAGATTTGGGAAAAAGATAATAATTTCCATAACTGATACCCTTGAAAAATCGTCGTATTCTTCCGAAGCGGGGCTTTTGATTTTAGGCAAATCTTCTGTAAAATCAAAGATTGCAGCTGTTCCTGAAGACAACTTTCTTTATCCATTAAAGAATCAATTAAAAAACATTTATATTTCTCCTTCCTTTAAGATAAAAAACTACGGAGAAATACAATTTGAAGATGGAACGCCCTTTTTTATTAAACGGGATAAAAATATGATTGTATTTAATATCTCATTTATCAATAATCCATTTATTTATCGTCCTATTTTCATCCCATTTTTATATTATACAATAAGAGAGATATACTCACCACACAAAGAGGATAAAGTTATTGACGATGAAATTGTGCTACGAACAAAGAAAAGAAATGATTTCCTTGTAATCACACCAGAAGGAAAAAAACTGCCATTTCAGGAGCAAAAGGAAGTAAATACATATAGGTATAATTTTAGTCTTACAGGAAAACAAGGCATATACAAGATTCTTAAAAACGGGAAAACATTCGATTTAATTGCATTTAATCCCAATCCCCTGGAATCAAATACTGATACACTTAATAGTGAGGAAAGAAACTTTATATTTGCGGGGAAAAATTATGCAGATATTTCCTTGCTTTTTCTTTTATTCGGTATTATCTTAATAAGTATAGAAACATTTATGGAAAGGAGATAATGATGAAGAAAAAATCCGTATGGGAACAATTGTCTGAAGAGGAAACCAGAAAGACATCTATGATTGCAGAAGATTACAGAAAATTCCTCTCGGAGAACAAAACAGAAAGGCTCTGCTTGAAAACATTTGAAAAAGCAGCAAAGGGAAAGAAGGCATTTTTTTATTCTGAGAAAAATAAGATAGGAGGGATTGCGCGTATAAAGGGGGACCCAAGAGATGGTGCCTTATGGATAGCAGCGCACATCGATGCTCCTCGTCTTGACCTGAAACCAAATCCATTCTATGAAGAGGTTGGACTTGCAATGTTAAAAACCCATTATTACGGAGGGATTAAAAAATACCAATGGACCGCCATACCTCTTTCTCTTAAAGGTGTCATATTAACAGAATCAGGGAAAACAATAGATGTTGATATCGGTGATAATCCGAAAGACCCTGTATTTACAATTGCAGACCTGCTTCCTCATCTCTCAAGAAAAGTTCAGAATGATAAAAAAATCACTGAGGCAATAGAGGGAGAAAAACTCACTCTGCTTGCAGGTAATATACCGCTCCCCAGAGAAAAGGAAGACGCAGTTAAAAAGCATATTTTAAGAATATTAAAGGCTCAATACGGAATTATTGAAGAGGACCTTATAAGTGCAGAAATTGAAGTCGTCCCTGCTGGCGAATCAAGGTATGTTGGATTTGACAAATCCCTTATTGGTGGATATGGACACGATGATAGAATATGTTCATATACATCTTTCCGTGCTATCCTTGATGCAAAGATAAAAAAGACTGCCGCCGTATTATTTATGGATAAAGAAGAAATTGGAAGTGTTGGTAATACAGGTGCACAGTCAACTTTTATAACGGACTTCATCATTAAATTACTTGAGAATGCGGGGATAAAACCAACTTATACAAACATAAGGAAGGTATTTATGAACTCTCAGGCAATCTCGGCGGATGTTGGTGCAGGCACAAATCCAAATTATCAAGAGGTTCAGGACAAATATAATGCGGCACTTATTGGCTATGGTCTGGTAATTACAAAATATACAGGGAGTGGAGGAAAAGGTGGTGCGAACGACGCAAATGCTGAATTTTTATGGAAAATAAGGAAAATTTTTAATAAAAATAAGGTAATATGGCAAGCCGCTGAATTAGGCAAAGTTGATGAAGGTGGTGGTGGAACAGTCGCAAAATACCTGTCAAATCAGGGAATAGATACTATCGATATTGGAATCCCTATACTTGGGATGCATTCTCCTTTTGAGATAGCGAGCATTGCCGATATATACGAAGGGTATAAAGGATATAAGGCATTTTTATCTTCCTAAAAAAAGATTGGGGTCAGTCATAAACTATCAACTTTTGATTAAAGAGTTTAAAGTATAAGGCTAATATCCTTCCTGTCGTAAAGAAAACATAGAGAAAAGTTGAAAGTTTATGACTGACCCCACTGACCCCATTACCTTACCAACTTTCAAGAATTTGTCTGAGGATATCGTCTTTTATTTTGCTGGCAAGTTTTTTAATACCATTCTCTTCAGGTAAATTTGCACTATAGATAATATTTTCGTTAATTTTTCCTCCCCATACTTTTTTATTAGCGGAGTTTTTATAATTAATAGATAATGAAACATTTATTTTATACTCCTTAATAGAACCTGCGGCGTCATAAGTTGCAGGATTTCTTTCATATTTTTCAATTATGCCACTAAGCACATATTTTGCTGAATTTTTATTAACAACCCTCAACCTCCCATCCTGAATTAGTGCATCAGTGAGGGCTTGTGTTATTGCACTTTCAAGTCCAGGTCTTACTGTCTTATTTTCCATCATAGGTATATATACTTTCTCCGAATGACCTGTTGAAACAAAAGAATATGTGCAACTTAAAGACAATACCACCAAAATCCAGAGTTTTCTCATATCAAATAATGTAAATAAAAAGAAAAATTGCAAGCAAAATTTATATCCATCAGATAAAAAATCCTTGAAAAAGTAAAATATGTTTGTATATTGTTATGAATAAGCAACCGGGGAAAGAAAAATAGGTTTAGGTTAAGAAAAGATTAGTGAATGAGTAGATGAGGAGAGAAGCAACAAACGTGCTCGTGATGGTGATTCGTGAAAAACGAAAGAGACAAGAAAAACGGTGATACGATGATATGGTGATACGAATAAGTTGAATGTTGAAGGTTTAAGGTTGAAAATTGCAGATTAAAAAAATGTAAACGGGAGGAGTGGGTACTTTCTTTTTAATTTTTTACCTTTAACCATATTATTATGGACACGTCTCACGTTCTTTATTACTTCCCACTTCTCACTTCCTACTTCTTAGTTATTGAAAACAGAGGAGGTTTAATGCAAAAATATACATATTTTTTCGGAAACAACCAGGCAGACGGAAATATTAAAATGAAACATCTATTGGGTGGTAAGGGAGCAGGATTGGCTGAAATGACAAATTTAGGTATCCCTGTTCCACCAGGATTCACAATCTCTACAGAGGTATGCACATATTATTACAAAAACCATTCTTATCCACAGGGGTTAAAAGAGGAAGTAGGAGAGCAGTTGAAAAAATTAGAAGAGGTGATGGGAAAGCAGTTTGGAAGCGATGAATCTCCTTTGCTTGTTTCAGTGCGTTCAGGAGCAAGGGTTTCTATGCCCGGAATGATGGATACAATCCTGAATCTTGGATTAAATGACAATGCAGTAAAGGGGATCTCAAAAGCAACGGGTGACGAGAGATTTGCCTATGACAGTTATAGGAGATTTATCCAGATGTTTGGAAATGTCGTTTTAGGTATTGAACACGATGAATTTGAGAAATTGATTCAAAAAATTAAAGATAGAAAGGGTATAAAAGAAGATACGGAAATTACTGCTGATGATTGGAAACAACTTATCCCTGAGTATAAAAATTTAATCAAAGAAAAGACAGGCACAGAGTTTCCTGCTTTGCCAGAAGACCAATTATGGAAATCAATTGATGCAGTCTTTATGTCCTGGGATAATCAGAGGGCAAAGGATTATAGAAGGATTAATAATATCCCCGATGATTGGGGCACTGCTGTAAATGTGCAGGTTATGGTGTTTGGGAATATGGGAGAAAATTCAGGGACAGGGGTTGCATTTACAAGGAACCCTGCAACAGGTGAGAATCTATTCTATGGAGAATATTTGCCAAATGCGCAGGGAGAGGATGTTGTGGCAGGTATAAGAACCCCAAGACCTATAAGCAAAGCACAAAAAAGGGATGCATCAGAGATTTCACTGGAAGAAGCAATGCCGAACATTTATCGGGAACTTTTAGAAATCAGGAATAAACTTGAATCCCACTTCAGAGATATGCAGGATATTGAATTTACTATTGAAAAGGGAAAACTGTGGCTATTGCAGACCAGAACAGGTAAAAGAACAGCACTTGCATCCGTTAAATCTGCTGTGGATATGGCGAATGAAGGTTTGATTACAAAAGAAGAAGCAGTATTGAGGGTTAGTCCAAAGGATATAGACCAACTCCTTCATCCTATGATTGACCCTTCTGCTGAGATTACTGTAATTGCAAAGGGATTGCCCGCTTCTCCCGGGGCCGCTTCTGGAAAGGTTGTATTCAAGGCCGAAGATGCTGTAAATGCTGAGAGTAAAAAGGTTATTCTCGTGAGACATGAAACCTCTCCTGAGGATGTCGCTGGCATGCATTCAGCCCAGGGCGTTCTTACAGCAAAAGGGGGAATGACCTCTCATGCAGCTGTTGTGGCAAGAGGTATGGGTAAACCCTGTGTTGTTGGTTGTGAAATGCTCAATATTGATTATTCGAATAAATTGTTTACCGCCGGGGATTATACAATTAAAGAAGGTGATATTATTACCATTGATGGTGCGTCTGGGAATGTAATTATAGGAGATACACCCAAGATTGAGGCGGCGATTTCCGGAGAATTCAACACATTGATGAAATGGGTAGATGAATTTAGAACAATAGGAGTGAGGGCAAATGCAGACACCAAAAAGGATGCTGAAACTGCAAGAAAGTTTGGTGCAGAAGGAATAGGCCTTGCAAGAACAGAACATATGTTTTTTGGTGAAGATAGGATTCCCATTGTTAGAGAAATGATACTCTCTGATACAAAGGAGGAGAGAAAACGGGCATTGGAGAAGATTTTACCTATGCAAAGGTCAGATTTTGAAGACCTGTTCAGGGCAATGGATGGCTACCCTGTAATTATAAGAACACTTGACCCACCCCTGCATGAATTTTTACCGAAGGAAGAAGGGGCGATACAGGAATTGGCAACCAATATGGGTGTTTCTGTAGAAAAGATAAAGGAAAAGGTTGCCCAATTATCTGAATTAAATCCTATGATGGGACATAGAGGATGCAGATTGGGTATTGCCTACCCTGAAATTACTGAAATGCAAGCACGGGCAATATTTGAAGCCGCCTGCAATGTGGCAAAGGAAGGGGTTAAAATTCTTCCAGAAGTAATGATTCCGCTTGTTGGTATAAAGAAGGAACTTGAATATCAGAAGAAGATTGTTGTTGAAACGGCTAAAATGGTAATGGAAGAAAAGGGAAACCAAATAAAATACCTTGTTGGGACAATGATAGAGTTGCCCCGTGCAGCATTAACTGCGGATGAGATTGCAGAAGAAGCAGAATTTTTCTCATTTGGAACAAATGATTTAACACAGACAACTTTTGGATTTTCCCGCGATGATGTAGGAAAATTTCTACCTGATTACATTAAACAGGGCATTTTACAGGATGACCCATTTCAGACAATAGATATAAAGGGTGTTGGGAAACTTATGAAGATGACCATTGAATTGGGAAGGAAGACAAGGCCTGAGATTGAAATAGGCATCTGTGGCGAACATGGTGGAGACCCGAGGTCTGTGGAATTTTGCTATAAAGCGGGAATGAATTATGTCAGTTGTTCACCATACAGGGTGCCTATTGCAAGGTTATCTGCTGCCCAGGCAGTGTTGAAAAGGCAGTAGCGAGGAATGAGTAGCGAGGATATAGGGGAAAGAGAGAATGAGGAAGAAACGGTAATGGGTGAATGAATAGATGAGGAAAAAAATAAGGGCTCCCAGTATTGTCATTGCGAGGGACGAAGTCCCGTGGCAATCTCACAGGCGGGGAGGAGAATTAATGCGAAATGAAAATTGCAAAGTGCAAAATGATAAAACTCGTAAGGCGTAAATTGTGAAATGAGAAAGACCGTAAAGCGTGAGGCGTAAAGCGTGAAAAGAAATGAAATAAAAGGTATACTTTCTTCTGTTGTTTTTACAATTAACGAATAACGATTTACGATTTACGAGAAAATTTGCAATTTGAAATGTTTGTGAAACAAACAAAGGAGGTAATATGAAAAAAATATTTTATTTTTTATTATTAGTCCTTCCTCTGCTGGGTGCTAAACTGGATGTTAATACATTAAATTATGAAATCCAGAAAAAGCATTATAAATGGATTGCAGAGGAAAATCCTGTGAGCAAACTTTCAGAATTAGATTGGAAGTTTTTATTGGGAGCCAGAATCCCGAAAAAGATTGTAAGAAAGAATGTTTTATATCCAACACATAAAGCGCCGCATCCTGAAACACTGGATTGGAGAAATATGAATGGCATAGATTATACAACACCTATAAGGAACCAGGGACAGTGTGGCAGCTGCTGGGATTTTGCAGTAATAGGAGCACTGGAACAGGATATAAATGTGGTTGGAGGAGGAGAGAATAAATCCAATGACCTGTCAGAGCAGGCATTGTTATCTCGTGTTTCTGCTGGATGTAGTGGCTATGACCCTGATTTAGCGCTGGATACACTGGAAAAATATGGTGTGCCATCAGAAGAATGCCTTCCATACTATGCAGAGGATACAATATCCATTTCAAGGGAGTGTTCCACCGCTGTATTTACAACAAGAAAGGTATCAAGCCATGGCTCAATATTTTCTTCTGTTGATGCATTAAAAACAGCATTAGAAACATACGGACCTATAATTGTATGTTTTGATGTATATGCGGATTTTATGTATTATTCAGGAGGTGTATATAGGCATACTTCAGGAGATTATGAAGGAGGACATGCTGTTGTTGCAGTGGGATGGAATGATGCAGATTCGTGCTGGATATGCAAAAATAGCTGGGGACCTGGTTGGGGTGAGAATGGGTATTTCAGGATTGGTTGGGGTGAGTGTAATATAGAACAATATGCATTTTGGCTCACTCCTGATACAACAGATTATCCAGATGTTGTATACGCAGGTTCTTCGATAAATGATTCTACAGGGGATAATGATGGTGTATTGAATCCAGGAGAAGATGCACTCCTTTCAGTAAAATTATACAATGGTTCAGGATGGGGAAATGCATCAAATGTTTCAACGGTTCTAAGAGACACTCCATACACTAATGTTTCTATTGCAGATTCCACTGCCTGGTACGGCAATATACTTAGCTGTGATACAGTGGAAAATTCCACAGACCCGTTCCCTATAAATGTAAATTTCGATTCCACAGGGAATATTCCGCTAGAAATGTTTGTTCAGGGACAGGGTGAAGGGGGAGAAAATTGGTATAAATCACTTCATTTTATTATTCCTGTCTCATATGAACAGTATGGTTGGCCGCAGTATTCGGATGCCGTAATAAGTTCTCCTATTTTAATGGATATGTATAATACAGGCAAAAAGGATGTGATTTATTCTACGGGAAATGGTTATCTATATGTAAAGGATTCCCAGGGGAATAATGTTGCAGGTTTCCCAACAAAAATTACAAATGTTACCTATGGAAGCGTATCTGCATATGATATAAATAGAGATGGAAGGATTGAAATTATTGCCGCGGGATTTGACAGCACAATATATGCAGTAGATGATAGTGGCAGTGTAATGTGGTCATATAAAACCGATGAACCTTTCAGGTCAACCCCCGTAATTGAAGATTTGGATAAAGACTCTTTATATGAGATAATTATAGGTGGTATGAAAGGGGAAATATTTGTTTTAAGGGATGATGGCACACTATCTGATTCGTTCCCATTTCAATCCCCTGATAGTGCAATTATTTTAACAGGTGTAGCAACAGGGGATATAGATAACGATGGTTTTCCCGATATAATTTATGGCACTGTAAAGGGAGATGTTTATGCAATCAACAGATTTGGAAAAATTTTGTCGGGATGGCCATTTAAGGCAAGTATGGGCTTTCCAGAATCACCATCTATAGGAAAATTTACAGAAGGCGTAAAGGTTATTATTGGCTCATTTAATGATACTTTGTATATACTGAATAGTGATGGCAGTGTATATGCAAAAGTAGGGACAGGTGGAGATATAAGGACATCACCTGCATTGACAGATATTGACGGAGATGGAGATCTGGAAATCTTTATAGGCTCAGATGATAAATATATATATGGATTAAATCCTGATGGTTCCTATGTTCCTGGATGGCCTGTGTTTATAGGTTTAAGGGTTCAAGGCTCTATTGTATTTTCAGATATAGATAGTAGCGGGACAGAAGAGGTTATCGTAAATGGTGCAGGCAATGTGTATGCGTACAGTTCCTCGGGACAAGTAATATCTTCATTCCCTATTACTACTGCGGGGGATGCAACACCTCCAGCAATAGACGATATTGATAATGATGGGGATATGGAGATTGTAGAGGGGACAAATAAAGGAATGTATGCGATTGATTATAAAACAAAGACAATTAAGGGAAATTACTGGAATATGTTCAGAGGAAATTCCAGAAGAACAGGATATGTAGGTGAACCAGACTTTGGCATCCCTGAGAAAAAAGGTGGAATATTTAATTACTCTGTTTATCCTAATCCTACCTCAGGAAAAATACATCTCATTCTTCCATCAAATACAAATGTAAAAGTACATATATATGATATTACAGGTAGAAGAATTATGGTAAAGGGATGGAACAGTGCATATAATAAGGGGATTTTTAATCTTAGCAAACTGCATTCAGGTGTATATTTTATGAAAATAGATTCCAAAAATAATTCTGTAATAAAAAAGATAATCCTAGTTAAATGAGAAAGACGGATATTGGTAAAGTTAAAATATGGTGGGTAAGGTATAGGGTATTGAAAAAAAAGATGCAAGAAAAAATGAAAAATTACTATACCCCATACCCTATTAACCATACCCTTTTCATCAGCAGTAAGCGGTTAGTGGTAAGCGTTTTTTTTCTTATATTTATTCTCACATCCCTTTCCTGCATTCAAAAGAGGGAAATTAAATACCCCTCTGAAATTCATCCAACAGAAGAATATAATCAGGCAGTAAATACATATAATGAAGGAGATTTTGATAAAGCACTTAACCTTTTTGATAGATTTGAAAAGAAGCATCCTAATAGTTTATTTCTCCCAAAATTATGGTATTTCAGAGGTATTATATATCTCTCAAAAAAGGATTATGATAGGGCATTTCTAGATTTTTCAAAGGCTTCAACCCAGATACCCGATGCAAAAAGATACATAAAAAACATATTTTCATTAGTAAATGCTCAATCCCTCGTAAAAGGTGTAAAGTTTATTCAATCAAAAACTTTGCTTCCTCAGGTTCTATTTACTGCTGCAAAAAAATTATACAAAACAGGCAAGGAAAAAGATGCCTTGAAAATATATAAAAAGGTATGTGATGATTTTCCTGAAACTTCTTATGGAAAAGAGGCAAAGAGAATTATAAGCAAGAAAAAGCTCATTAACATTGGTGTACTTCTTCCATTATCAGGCACCTATAAAGACATCGGAGAAGAGATAAAAAAAGGTATCATTGTCGCCTCGTATTATAGGGATTTTTACCCTATTTTTTCTGATACGAAAGGCAATCCCATTACTGCATACAAGATGGCAAAAAAATTGAAGGATAGGAAAATTAAAGGATTTATAGGCCCTATTCTGGATATAAATATACTTACTGTAGGTACAATTTCAGATATTTACAAAATTCCTTTAATCTCTCCTACTGCAACGGATGAATCCCTGGAACAATTAAGTCCGTATATTATATTAATAAACAGGTCTTTAACAATGGAAGGTAAAGCAATCGCACATTATGCCTACAGCGAATTGGGATTTAAGACTGCTGCTACACTTTTTCCTGCGACACATTACGGCAGAACACTTGAAAATGTCTTTGTTCGGGAATTCAATTCTCTTGGAGGAAATGTACTGGTTGAGGTCTCATATCCTCCGGAGAAAACAGATTTTAAACAGGAAATTATCCGTATTAGGGATAAAAATCCTGAATTGATATTTATTCCTGCATATCCGGAAGAAATTTCACTTATTGCACCTCAATTAAAATATTATGAAGTGAAATCGCAAATATTTGGTGGAGATGGATGGAAAAACAACAGTTTATTAGAGAGCAATGCAGATAAGGGATATATGGAAGGCGTGGTATGTGCCGACCTGCCATATTCCCCCGACAGTATTTTTATTTCTAAATTTCAAGAGGTATTTGGCAATAAACCATCCAGGCATTCTGCGCTTGGGTATGATGCAGCAAATCTGCTTTTTACTATCCTGAACAGTAGAGGTAATTTTCTGAAATTGAAGAAAGCGATAAAGATTCCATTGGCAGCAGGATTTTTTAACAATGAAGGAGGAATACAAAAAGTGCCTATTTTTATTATTAGCAATGGAACATATAAAAAGGTAAATTAATGAAGAAAAAGGGAGTATTCGTAATCGGGACGAGGCCTGATGCAATCAAGATGGCGCCAGTTATTAGGAAAGCGAAAGAAGATAATGTTATAGAGCCTGTAGTTGTTGCTACATCCCAACATAAAGAGATGTTGTTGCAGGTAATCAAAATGTTTGATTTTGAGGTAAAGATAGATTTTAATATTATGAAACCCAATCAAAATCTTTTCTATACTACTATATCAGTGTTACAGGGTATGGGAAAGATTATGCAGGAGGAAAAACCTAACATTATAATCGTTCAGGGTGATACTACATCTTCGTTTGCCTCTGCCCTGGCAGGATTTTACAACAAAATTCCGGTTGCCCATATAGAGGCAGGGCTTCGGACATTTGATAAGTACCAACCCTTTCCGGAAGAAATAAACAGGGTATATATTGACCATATCGCTGATCTATGCTTTGCACCTACGAATAAAGCGAAAGAAAATCTTTTAAGGGATGGAATTTCCGAAGATAAAATATCTATAACGGGGAATACCGGCATAGATGCCCTCCTGTGGATAGTTAATAACCGTCCGCCTGACAAAAATATAAAAAGATTGCTCCCCGATAATAAAAAATTAATATTATTAACAGCACACAGAAGAGAGAATTTTGGAAAACCATTAAATAGAATATTCTCTGCTATAAAACGGATTGCAGAAAAAAGGGATGATATAATCATTATATATCCTGTTCATCCAAATCCAAATGTTAAAAAACTTGCTGAAAAAATTTTCAAGGATGTAAAAAATATTATCTTGATACCCCCTGTTGATTATCCAACACTTGCTTATCTTTTATCAAAGGCTTACATTGTGCTTACCGATTCAGGAGGTATTCAAGAGGAAGCACCTACATTTGGAGTACCTGTTTTTGTTTTGAGAGAAAAAACAGAAAGGGGAGAAGGTGTTGAGGCAGGAATATCTAAACTATTGGGAAGCGATGAAGAGAAAATATATTCTGAAGTGAATGAAATTCTTGATAATCCAGATAAATACAAAAGGATGTCTATCAAAGGAAACCCCTATGGAGATGGAAAAGCAAGCGAAAGGATT
>WFRC01000305.1 GCA_015486685.1 Caldifarciminota bacterium | reverse complement strand
TTTATATTACTTCAAAGCCTCTTTCCAAATCTTCAATTATATCGTCTATATCCTCTATGCCTACTGAAATCCTGATTAAACCTTCTGAAATGCCCGCCTCAGCAAGCTCCTCTGCTGTATATGTGGAATGTGTCATAGATGCAGGGTGCTCAATCAGGGTAGATACAGCACCAAGACTCACAGCAACAACACATAGATTAAGATTGTTCAGGAATCTTTTACCTGCTTCTCTACCGCCCTTTATTTCAAATGCAAGCATTCCAGAGCCACCTGTCATCTGAGATTTAGCAAGTTCATATTGAGGATGTGAGGGATGGAATGGATAATAAATTTTCCCCACCTTTGGATGATTACTGAGGAATTCCGCAATCTTCATCGCATTGGAGAAATGCCTTTCCATTCTAACCCCCAGAGTTTCTAATCCCCTTATGAAAAGCCACGCATTAAACGGAGACATAACACCACCCAAATCCACAAGTGTTTTATCTTTTATCTTTTCAATATTATCTTTGCTGCTTACAACAACACCACCGATAGAATCACTGTGACCTCCAATATATTTTGTTGTACTGTATATTACGATATCTATTCCAAAGGATAGGGGCTTCTGGAAATAGAATGTAGCAAATGTTGAATCTGTTGCAACAGGGATATTATGCCTGTGAGCAACTTCAGCGGTTTTCTTAAAATCTAAGATATCAAGAGTAGGATTTGCAGGTGATTCTGTAAGGATAAGTTTTGTTTTATTATCAATTAAATTTTCTATTTCCTCTGGAAACTTTACAACATCAGCCCATCTTACTTCTATCCCCCATCTGGGTATAAGATTCTTCAAAAGCGCAAATGTCCCTCCGTAAATGGGCCTTGACACAACAATATTATCACCACTATTCGCCATAGCCAAAATTGTTGTTGAAATGGCACTCATACCTGATGCAAATGTGGCTGCCGCTTCGCCACCTTCCAATAATGCCATTTTCTCTTCTAAAAATTTGAGGGTGGGATTCCCTAATCTTGTGTAAATATACCCCTCTTTTTTACCTTCAAATAGGTCTGCCCCATCCTCTGCTGAGGCAAAGCTAAATACGGCTGCTAAATGCAGGGGAGCAACAATATCTCTTGTTGTATCGTTTACAGTTTTCCCCTTCCCATGCACAACCAATGTGTCAATTTTCATCAATACCTCCTTTTGTTTCTACAAGTTCAATTAAAGTTTTTGCAGGGTTTTTTGGCGAAAGGAAGGCTATCCACTTATATGCTGCTCCTCCTCTGGGCTCTCCGTCAATAAGCGAAACACCCTTCTCTTTCAATGACTTTAGTGTTCCTTTCACATTTTCTACTGAAATTGCAATGTGATGCAAACCACCACCCCTCTTTTCTATAAATCCTGAAATAGGGCTATTGGGTGCAGTAGGCTCTAAAAATTCCAGTATGATATTTTCAAATCGCACCCTTCCTACCTTTACCTTTTGAGATGCTACTATTTCTATCTCTTCCATTTCAAGTCCAAATGCATCCTTCACAAATTTTTTTGCTTCCTCAACGGATGGCACTGCTATACCTATATGGTCAATCTTTAACACCATTCTCCTCCATTTCCCCTCTTAGTAGCGAGTATCAAGTAGCAAGGTCTCAAGGGATTTTTTCTTGTACAGTAATTGTTCACACTACCCCTCTATTCTTCCTGAATTTTGATAGATTTTATAAGCCCTGCTAACATTTTTTCAACCTCTCTTATTATTTGTATATACGAAGTTTCGTCTTTTAAGTATCCCAAATCTTTTGATAATAGGAAGTAATATTGTAGTTCATCCAATGATGCCTGGGCTATATTGTAAAAGTTAATTTTATCTTTTATCCCTCTTTTTCTAAAGCCCTCAACTATATTTGCTGGAACAGATACTGCAGCCCTTCTCATCTGAGATATTAATCCAAATCTCTCATTTGTAGGATATGATTTTGTTTTTCTGTATGTTTCAATCACTAATTGATGTGCTTTTTGCCATACAAATAGGTCCTTAAAATTTTTCACTTTTTTCTTCCCTTTATACTTGCTACTCATACCCTTTACCTGTCTTTTTTAATCATAAGTCCCATATACCTCTTTTAAGGCATCTGTAATCTCTCCCAATGTTGCCTTTGCTCTTAATGCTTCAATGATAAAGTCTACCGTATTTTCTTGCTTTCCTGCTGCATCTTTCAATCTGTCAAGTGCATCTTTTAATGCTTCCTTATTTCTATTTCCCTTATATCCCGCAATCTCTTTCCTTCTTTCTTCTTCAATTTTGGAGTCTACCTTTAATTCAGGAAGTGGTATTTCCACATTTTCCTGAAATATATTAACACCAATCACCTTTCTCGTCCCTGATTCCACTTCTTTTTGATATTTATATGCACTATCTTCAATCAAAGATTTAGAGTATCCTGAATTTATACATTCAATTGCTCCACCTCTATCTTCAATCTTTTTCATAATGGATAGGGTTTCTTCTTCTATATCTTTTGTAAGTTTTTCAAGATAATATGCACCACCTAATGGGTCAACAATTTCAGGTATTTCTGATTCATACGCAATTAATTGCTGAGTTCTTAATGCAATTTTTACGGATTTCTCAGATGGAAGTCCGATTGCCTCATCATAGGAATTTGTATGCAGACTTTGCGTACCACCAAGCACAGCAGCAAGTGCCTGCATCGCAACCCTGATTATATTATTTTCTGGTTCCTGGGCGGTAAGGGTAGAACCACAAGTTTGGGTATGAAATTTGAGTTTTAAGAATTTTTCATTATTTGCCTTAAATCTCTCTTTCATTATCCTTGCCCAGATTTTCCTGGCAGCCCTGAATTTTGCCACCTCCTCCAAAAAATTGTTGTGCACACCGAAGAAGAACGAAATTCTGGGCGAAAACCCATCTATCTTAAGCCCCCGAGAAAGTGCAGACTCTATATATGCAATAGCATTGCTAAATGTTAAAGCAATTTCCTGCGCAGCACTAGCCCCTGCTTCCCTGATATGGTATCCTGATATAGAAACAAAATACCATTTTGGCACATTTTTGACCGCATATTCCCATAGGTCTATTGAAAGTTTTACAGAAGGCTCGACAGGAAATATATAATTCCCTCGTGCAAGAAATTCTTTTAACAGGTCATTTTGAACAGTCCCTCTCAAAACAGATTTGTCAATCCCATTCTTTTCAGCAATTAATATATACATACCTAATAAAATAGGGGCAGTGGCATTTATTGTCATAGATGTTGACACCTTATCCAATGGAATTTCATCAAACAGGGTTTCCATATCAGAAAGTGTGCTTATGGAAACACCTACCCTTCCAACCTCTCCTTCTGATAATGAATGGTCAGCATCCAATCCCAATTGCGTAGGCAGATCAAATGCAACAGAAAGGCCTGTCTGACCTGCACTTAGCAAATACTTATACCTTTCATTCGTTTCCTTTGCTGAGCCAAATCCTGCATATTGCCTCATCGTCCAGAGTCTACCATTATACATTGTAGGGTATATACCTCTGGTAAATGGATATTTGCCCGGGTCATTTAGTTCTGTTCTATAATCAAAATCCTGTAAATCTTCCTGAGTAAAAAACAATTTTTTCATTATTTGTTTCTTAACCTCCATCTATTTCGTTTTTTTCTCTCGGCTGTCTTTCTTATCAGGGCTGGAAAGCCCCTCCTACATATCCATACCCCATACCCCATCAACCATACCTCAATTTTATTGCTATCGGCCAACGGCCAACGGCTACCTGCTGTCTTTCTCATATCTTTATTAGAAACATTTTATCATCCAGTGATACAGTTTGTCCTTCTTTTACAAATACTTCCAGAATTTCCCCTGCATCAGGTGATTTTATTTCATTCTGCATCTTCATTGCCTCTAAAATCGTAAGGGGTTGGTTCTTCTCCACTTTTGAGCCTGGTTGAACATTTACTTTTACAACCAATCCAGGCATAGAGGCTTTAATTAAAACTTCACCCTCTGGCAATTTTTCTTCTTCCTCAGGGGGATGAAAAGACACAGTCACCAATTTCCCATTCCAGTAGATATTATACTTACCTACATCAACAAATTCACAATATACATCAAAGGAACGATTATTTACAAGTATTGAACGATGTCCATTGAAGATTCTGCTTTTTATATCTACATTATATTCATTGCCATTTAATAAAATAAGATATTTGCCATCTCCTTTATCCTTTAATTCCGCTTCATATACCATATCTCCAACAAAAATCTTTTTCTTCATCTTAATGCCCTTTTCCTTCCTATCACCTTCCACAGAGACTGTTTGATGCCCCCTCCTTCAACTTTTTTTGACCTCTCTGTTAATCTATCAGATAATGCTGCAATTGCAACTATCTCATCAGGAATTTCCATCGCAGAGTTTCTCTTGAAATGTTCAAGAAAATGGGTGTTGATTTCTCCTTTTTGAAATTTTTCATCCTCCATAATCTCTCTCAAATAATCAGTCGTGGTCTTTATCCCCACAATTTTATATTCCTTAAGCGCCCTTATCATCTTTTTTACAGCGAGTTCTCTTGTCTCTGCCCATACTATCAATTTTGAAATGAGTGGGTCATAATTTACAGGTATCTCAAAACCTTCATATACTCCATTATCCAACCTTATTCCGGGTCCTGATGGTTCTCTTAAATATTTCACTAAACCAGGGGCAGGAATAAAATTTCTATCGGGGTCTTCTGCGTAAATTCTAACTTCAATGGCTGAACCTCTCTGATAAATATCCTCCTGTTTTAATCTTAAAGGTTCTCCATCGGCAATAAAAAACTGCTCTTTTACAATATCAATACCTGTTACCAATTCTGTCACAGGGTGCTCTACCTGAAGCCTTGTATTCATCTCCATAAAATAGTAATTCATATCTTTATCAACAAGAAATTCCACAGTCCCTGCATTCTGATAACCTGATGCTTTCGTAATCTTGCAGGCATCTTCACCCATCCTGTTTCTTAATGCCTCATCTACAATAACAGACGGCGACTCTTCTATAATTTTCTGATGCCTCCTCTGGATAGAACATTCCCTTTCACCTAAATGGATAACATTCCCATAATTATCTGCCACCACCTGAATCTCAATATGTCTTGGCTCCTCAATATATTTTTCAACGAACAGCGTTGCATCACCAAATGCACCCTTCGCTTCCTGCGAAGCAAGGTTGAATGCACTTTCAAGGTCACCTTTATCCCGAACAATCCTCATTCCTTTTCCACCACCTCCCATTGCCGCCTTAATCAAGATAGGAAAATCAATTTCTTCTGCCTTATCCTTAAATACCTTAAAATCTGTTGTCCCCTCCTCCATTCCAGGTGTAATTGGCACACCAATCTCCTTTGCCGTTCTCCTTGCATAGGTCTTATCACCCATTTTTTCCATTGCATCACCGGGAGGACCAATAAAGATAATACCTTTCTCCACAGTCTTTCTGGCAAATTGCGGATTTTCAGATAAAAATCCATACCCGGGGTGTATTGCCTGAACCCCTGCGGTCTTTGCTACATTTATAATTTTATCTATATTTAGATAACTCTCTTCAGGAGAAGAATGTCCAATATAATATGCCTCATCTGCCATCCGTGTATGTATTGCATCTCTATCTGCATCTGAAAACACAGCAACAGTTTCAATTCCCAGCTCTCTTGCTGCTCTTATAAGTCTTACCGCAATCTCACCCCTGTTTGCTATAAGCACCTTTTTTATCTTCATTATTCTCCTTTTTAAGGTTTAAAATTCAAGTATTTTCTCCAGAAATCCGTATTATTGCTCTTTCAAAAATCTTATTTTGCAATTTTACATTTAACACAGTAGTCCAATAATTTAATGTCTTCCGCCACCATTGTCCTCTTTTTGGGTGTAAAATTACATTTCTGATTTCATCTCCTCCATAAACTTCAAATAACCATTTTACATCCTTTAATGTGCCATAATTAAGCACCTGTGTAATAATAATCTCTTTATCTCTCTTAATATCTAACTTGTTTATATCGTAAGACCATAATAAAGTCCTAACAGAATTTGTAAGCAGTTTTTCTTGCCTGTTGTTCAAAATTTTATTATAATATTCTCTCATTCTCCTTTCTCCATTCCTATTTAATTTTATTGCTGACGGCTGGTTTTACCACCCATCCTGTGAGGTTGCTTCGTCGCTACGCTCCTCGCAATGACGATGCTCTCGGCTGTCTTTATCCTCTTACCCATTACCGTTTCTTTCTTGTCTTCTCTTTTCCCTATATACTCGCTACTCATCCCTCGCTACTGCTTTT
>WFRC01000304.1 GCA_015486685.1 Caldifarciminota bacterium | reverse complement strand
TTGTATGGCTGAGCAATTATTAAAAGGTTTATTTAGGTTGAAAATTCCAATACCAAAGAATCCTTTGAAATTTACTAATGTTTATGTTTTAGAAGGAAACAATGAGTGGCTATTTATCGACGTTGGCTTGGGGGGAAAAGTATCTAGAGAGATTTTTATGAGAGAAATTAGTGAGCTCGATGTAAATATGGAAAGGGCAACATTTTTTTTAACTCATATGCATGCTGATCATTGTGGTCTTATAGGAGATGTTGCCAGAGAAAGTAGTGAAATTTTACTTTCCAAAGAAGATTTACCGTATATATTTCCTGTTGAAGATACAGAAACTTTTTGGAATAGAGAAAAAGAATTTTCCAGGATATATGGATTTCCCAGTGATTTTTTAGATGATGCTGTAAGACATCATCCTGGATATTTATTTCCCCCACAGAAGCCTAAAGGTAGCAACATAACTTATGTTGAAGATGGTGATATTATAGATATGTGTGGAAGAAAGCTAAAAGTTATAAAAACACCGGGACATACAAAAGGCCATATTTGTTTATATGATGCGGATAGTCTTATCTTATTTTGTGGGGATCATGTATTAGGAAATATAACTCCTAATATATCATCTATGTCTACTTATATTAATCCATTATCTGATTATCTTAGAAGTCTTGATAAGGTCTACAATCTTGATGTAAAGATTGCTTTTGCCGGACACAGAAATCCAATTAAGGATTTTAGGGGTAGAATAAATGAAATAAGAGAGCATCATCGTTTGAGAACCAAGGAAACTTTGGATGTTTTGAAGGATAGAAGGCTTGATGCATATCAAATAGCTTCAGAGATGAGTTGGGACATTAGTTTTCCAGATTGGAATTCATTTCCTTCAATTCAAAAGTGGTTTGCTCATTTAGAAACTGTAGCTCATTTAGAGGAGTTACTACACAGAAGTAAGGTTAAAAAAAGTTTGGTAGAGAAAAATGATGGAACGGTGTTTGTTTATGAAATTATATAAATTGCTTATTTGGTTTTTATTACGCTAATTATGAATTTTGAACAGTCAGAGTTAATAGATATAGTAGATAATTTGGGTGTTGGTATATATGTTGCAGATGGTAATGGTGTTACGATATGGGTAAATAAAGTATTTGAGCAGATATCTTTAATATCAAAAAACGAGGTTATAGGTAAGTCCTTAAAAGAATTAGTTGGTTCAAAATATTTTTCTAATTCAGCTACTTTGCACATTTTAAAGACAAAAAGCCCGGTAACTGTATCTTTTAACACAAAAACAGGGAAAAGACTTCTATCTCAAGGAAAGCCAATTTTTGATAATGATGGTAGGTTAAAGTATGTTGTAAACACAATTTATGATATATCTAATATATTCCCTGACGATAAGAAAGAAAATAACAATGTTCTTCCTATAGAATATGGTATTGTAGCTCAGAGTGATAAGATGCAAAGAGTGTTAAATATAGCTATAAAAGCTTCGAATATTGATTTACCGGTTCTGATATATGGTGAAACAGGTACAGGAAAAGAAGTGGTAGCCAAACTTATACATTATGCTGGGAAGTATAAAAACCGTCCTTTTATACCTATAAACTGTGCTGCTATACCAGAATCCTTACTTGAATCTGAGTTATTTGGTTATGAGCCTGGTAGTTTTACTGGTTCTAATAAGGCAGGCAAGAAAGGTATTTTAGAATTGGCAAATAAAGGTACCATTTTACTGGATGAAATAGGTGAAATGCCTTTTGTTTCTCAGGCTAAATTGCTCAGATTTTTGGAGGAAAAAGAGTTTATGAAAATAGGCTCCTCTAAACCTACAAAAGTTGATGTTAGAGTTATAGCAGCTACAAATAGAGATTTAAGAAAACTAATGTTGGAGGGAAAGTTTAGAAAAGACTTATACTATAGATTAAGTACCATATACATATACATACCACCCCTCAGAGAAAGGGTAGAGGATATAAAAATGCTTGCCAAGTATTTTCTAGATAACTTAAATGATACTTATAAAACCAAAAAGCTTTTGTCTCCTGAATTGATAAGGTTATTAGAAACACTTAGATTAGAAGGCAACGTTAGAGAACTTAGGGGTATAGTAGAAAGGATGTTTTTTTATTCCAAGAGCGATATAATTTCCATAAAAGATTATTACGAAAGTGATAGTATGCAAAAAAATAACCCCCATGGCCCTAGTGAAAACTTAAAGGATATGGTTGAATCTTACGAAAAATCCATACTTGAAGAATTTTACTTAAAGTATAGGAGCACAAGAAAAGTAGCCAGGGCTTTAAAAGTTAGCCAGTCTAGTATATTTAAGAAGCTGAAAAAATATGGCATAATCTGATTCTATTTAGAAATACATGATTCTATATAGAATCATGAGCTTAATATTACTGTTAAACGGGGAATTTATATATATTTTCATTATGTGATTCAGAATTAAATCATATTTGTTTTTGATAATTTAATAATTTAGTGAAATTATGAAATTAAATGTGTGTATTTTTTCGTAAAAAGCCATTTTAAGTAGAATATTACTGTTTAATGCTTATTAAATAGCTTTACTATAAGTTTGGTACGACTTTTGCTCTAATAAGGATAAAGTATAAAAAAGGGGGATTTTATTATGCTTATTTCAAAATTGGGCCTGCGTGAGGAAGTAGTAGAGTTTGCTGAATCGGTAAGGGAGTTTTGTGAAAGAGAATTTAAGGATGCTTTGGAATGGGACGAAAAGGAGTATATGCCCCCAGACTTGTGGAAAAAAATGGGGGATTTAGGGCTAACAGGTATGATGTTGGATGAAGACCTTGGAGGGTTAGGAGATGATTTACTTACCAGTGTAGTAATTCATGAAGAAATGTCTGTTTATTCTCCTGCGATTGCTATGACATTAGGTGCACATGCTATACTGGCTGGAAACGTTATAAATAGAGGTGGAAATAAAAAGCAAAAAGAAAAATATATACCTCCTATAGCGTCTGGAGAAAAAGTTGCAGCTATATGTATAACTGAGCCTGAGATTGGTTCAGATGCTGCTCACCCTAAAACAAAAGCTATAAAAAAGGGAGATAGATATATACTCAGGGGAACAAAGATTTTTATAACTAACGGTCCTGTGGCTGACATATTTGTTGTATATGCTCGTACTTCTGATGACCCTAAGAGAGGGGTATCAGCTTTCATAGTTGAAAAGGATTTCGGAAACATTAGTGTAGAAAAGATACATAAGATGGGTATGCGTGCTTCTCCTACAGGTATAGTTACATTTAGTGATACTGAAGTTCCTGAAGAAAATCTTCTTAGAGCAGAAGGTGAAGGTATACATATAATGATGGAAGGGTTAGATGTTGAAAGAATAGGTTTATCAGGTAGTAACTTAGGAATGATCAAGGGTTCTTTAGATGTTGCTTCTAATTATGCAAAAGAGAGAATACAGTTTGGTCAGCCCATAGCCAAATATCAACTTATACAAGAAAAATTAGGATATATGCTAACTCAATTAGAGCTTAACAGGATGTACTTGTACAATCTTGCTGAAACATGGAGGAAATTCCCAGGTTCAAGAAAGCTAAGAGCAGCAACAGCTTTAGTTAAAATGTCTTCTGCTAGGGCAGCCGTAAAAGCCGCAGAGGAAGCTATACAAGTGTTGGGAGGTTATGGTTATACAACCGATTATCGTGTTCAGATGTATTGGAGAGACGCTAAACTGTATGATATAGGGGCTGGTACTATAGAAATGATGAAGATTATACTTGGAAGAAGAATAGAGCAAGGCTTTGATAATATATAAATTTTACAGAGGAGGTTTTTAGTATGGTAGGTATAGCAGGTTATGGATGCTATGTTCCGAAACGAAGAATCAAAGTAGAAGAAATTGCTGCTCAATGGGGTGAAGACGGGGAGGTAATGAAGAAGAATTTGCTGGTAAGAGAAAAAACAGTGCCAGCCAAGGATGAGGATTCTGTAACAATAGCTTATGAGGCTGCAAGAAACGCTTTAAAGAGAGCAGAGATAGACCCCCAGGAAATCGGTGCGGTTTATATAGGTTCTGAGTCTAAGCCTTATGCAGTTAAACCTTCGGCAACGATAGTAGCTGATGCTTTAGGTATAACACCAGAGGCTCATGTTGCTGACTATGAATTTGCATGTAAGGCAGGAAGTGAGACCGTTTTTGTTGTTTACGGTCTTGTTAAGGCCGGTGAAATAAAATACGGATTGGGTATAGGCTCTGATACATCTCAAGGAGCGCCAAAAGATCCTTTAGAGTATACCGCAGCTGCTGGCGGAGCAGCCTTTATAATGGGTAGTGACAATGTGTTAGCCGAAGTAATAGCTACTTATTCTTATACCACAGACACGCCCGATTTTTGGAGAAGAGATGGTCAGTCTTATCCTACTCACACAGGTCCATTTACAGGAAAGCCAGCTTATTTCCATCATGTTATAAATTCGGCTAAAAAAGTTATGGAGATAGCTGGTATGACTCCAAAGGATATAACATACTGTGTTTTCCATCAGCCTAACGGTGCATTTCCATTAAGAGCATCGAAGATGTTAGGGTTTACTAAAGAACAATTTGAACCTGGATGGGTGGCACCTTATATAGGTAATACCTATTCTGGATGTTCTCTATTGGGATTAGCATCTGTGCTTGATGTGGCAAAAGCTGGAGACACAATTCTTGTCACATCATTTGGATCTGGTGCAGGAAGTGACTCTTTCATTTTTAAAGTTACAGAGAGATTAGAAAAAGTTAGAAACAATGCTCCTCTTCTTAAGGATTATGCAGAGAGAAAGAAATACATTAACTACGCTACTTATGCATTCTTAAGAGGAAAAATTAAGATGAGGGAGGGCTAGAATAGTGAGAGAAGTAGCAGTTGTTGGAACGGGTGTAACCCAGTTTGGATATTTGTGGGAGAAATCATGGAGAGATTTGGCTGTTGAGTCTAGTTTAGAAGCTATAAAGAATTCGGGTGTAGATAAGATAGATTCTATTTATGTAGCAAATTTTACAGGGGGTACGTTTGTTGAGCAGGAACATATGGCTGCTATAGTAGCAGATTACCTTGGATTGCTTCATATACCTGCAACTAGGGTAGAAGATGCATGTGCTTCTTCTGCTGTAGCCTTAAGACA
>WFRC01000303.1 GCA_015486685.1 Caldifarciminota bacterium | reverse complement strand
TTTCAGCGGGGTCAGTCTTACAAATTACAAAACTCAAGAAACATAAGATGCTGAAATAAATTCAGAATGACAGAGGACACCCTCCCTTAATCCCTCCCCTGTCTGCGTGCGGACACGCACAGGTAGACATCAAGGGAGGGAGATTTAAATACAAAATGAAGATTGCAAAGTGCAAAATGAAAAATTAAAAAGACCATAATTCCAGAGGAAGGGAGATAAAGGATTTATCGGGATTGGGAAGATTACCCTCTCTTAATCTCCCCCAAAGGGGGAGAGATAGAGATATAAGGGAATCTCCCATCAATGGAGGGAAATAAAGGAGAAACTACGCATTGACACGGTCAATGCACTCCAAACTACCCCACCCATCCTGTGAGATTGCCCCGGTCGTTTCACTCCCTCGCAATGACACGGATAAGTGAGAAGTGAGAGCTAAGAAGTAGGAAGTAAAAAGACCGTGAAGCGTGAGGCGTAAATCGTGAAATGTGAAAGGAAAAAGGTGAAAGGATATTAAGAAATAATTGTATGTTGAGAGTTGAAAGAGATATTAGGGTATAGTGGATAGGGTATGGGGTATGGATACAACCAAGAAGTAGGAACTAAGAACTGGGAAGTAGGAAGTAATATATAAATGCAAAATGAAGATTGAAAAATGCAAAATAGAACTGCTTATAAACAGATAAGTTGAATGTTGAAAGTTGAATGTTTAAGGTTGAAAATTGCAGATTAAAAAATGTAAACAAGAAAAGTGGACATTTTCTTTTTACCTTTAACCGTTTGCACTTTGCATTTTAGAATTTACAATGTAAAATGTTAATCCTGTTCATCCTGTCAAAAATAGAGATTCTTCGCCGAGTTTACCCTGAGAGAAACGAAGGGGTTCAGAATGACAAAAAATGAAAGTCTTCGCAATGATAATGGGAGAAAACGAATTTTGTCCTACCATAGCATAATCTTTCCCAAATTTCTCCTACTTTTTTCTTGACTTTGCTCATTGTTTTTTTATTTTAGGGATATGGAAAAGGATAGAAGAGATATAAGAAAATTTCCTGACCCTATACTCAGAGAGAAGGCTGAATTTGTTGAGGATGTCAATGGTGATATTATTGCGTTAATTAAAAGGATGGAGGACATAATGCATAGGGCAAAGGGAATCGGGCTTGCCGCTAACCAGATAGGTATAAGAAAAAGTATAATAGTTGCGGAGGTGGATGGAGACAAGGTTGTGATTATAAATCCCCTTATTCTTGAATCTTACGGTGAGGATAGGATGGAGGAGGGATGCCTGAGTATTCCAAACACATATATAGAAATTACGAGGCCTACGGGGGCTGTAATAAAAGGTATAAATGAAGAGGGGAACGAAGTTCAAAGGGAATATGGCGGATTAATTGCGAGGGTTATTCAGCATGAGATTGACCACCTTCAGGGCACGCTTATCGTAGATTACCTTTCCCCTTCAGAGTTTATTAAATTTCAAATGGAATATGAAAAGATTTCAAAAGGAGAAGATAAATGAATATACTTATAACAGGGGGCGGCGGATTTATCGGCTCAAATCTTGCACTATTTTTGCAGAATAATCACCACATTACTGTGCTTGACGATTTTTCGTCAGGAAGTTTTAAGAATCTAACGGATTTTTCTGGAGAAATCATTGTAGGCGACATCCGTTCTGCGGGTTTTCAATTGAAGACAAAGGGGCTGGATTTAATTATCAATCTTGCATCTATCACAGATACGACAGTAGTGGACGAGAGACTAATGATGGATGTGAATCTTGAAGGATTCAGGAATATCCTGAATTTCGCCGTGAAATCAGGGATAAAAAAAGTGGTATATGCCTCATCGGCAGGTGTCTATGGAAATGGGCCTGTACCTATGAAGGAGAATCAATCCCTATCTCCACTAAATATCTACGCCTTTTCAAAACTCGCGATGGAAGGTCTGGCTAAAAAATACAGTCAAGAATTTGATATTACCACAGTTGGATTGAGATTTTTTAATGTATATGGCCCCAGAGAAGCCGCTAAGGGTAAATTTTCAAGTATGATTTACCAATTGATGCAGCAGATAAAACAGGGCAAAAGACCGAGAATATTCCATAACGGAGAGCAAAAAAGGGATTTTATCTTTGTGGATGATGTTGTTTCTGCCATAGTTAAGGCAATGGATTATAACAATACCGATGTATTTAATGTAGGCACGGGGAAACCTGCTACCTTTAATCAGATAATTCAAATACTCAATACAGCGCTTTCAACCAATTTCCCCCCTGATTATTTTGAAAATCCATACACATTTTATCAAAATCATACAGAGGCAGATATTTCTGCTTCACAGCAAAAACTTGGTTTTACTCCTCAATATTCGCCAGAAGACGGTATCAACGCATATATCAAGTTTTTGGCAAAAACTCCTGTCTGATGAGATTAAAGCAGGTTACAATATCAGGTTTCAAGTCATTTCCATCAAGGACATTAATAGAGTTTCATCCTGGTATAACTGCAATAGTAGGACCTAATGGGTGTGGTAAAACAAATGTAATAGATGCTTTAAGATGGGTGATGGGCGAGCAGAGTTCGAGGGAATTAAGGGGGAAATCTATGGATGATTTTATCTTTAATGGGTCTAATAGTAGAAGACCACTTGGGATGGCAGAGGTTTCAACAATCTTTGAAGGTGTGAAATATAAGAATTTTTATGAGTTAGAGGTCAAAAGGAGATTTTACCGTTCGGGTGAGGGTGAATTTTTTATAAACGGTTTAACAACAAGGTTGAAGGACATTCAGAATATATTTGCAAATATAGAAATTGTTATTCTCAATAGAGAGATGGTCAGGGGATTATTTACATCAGGAAAGGATAGAATCAGGGAGATATTTGAAAAGGCATCAGAGATAGCAAAATATAAAATTGATAAAAATGAAACATTGTCAAGGTTTGAAAAAATAAATCAGAATTTAAGTGAAATAGAACTTTTAATAGGTGAAATTTCAAAAAGGATTGGTTCGCTAAAAAGACAGGCAAGCAGGGCGAAAAAATATTTTTCATTAAAAGATGATTACAGGAATATCTCTATAAAAATTGGTTTACTAAAAAAGGAGAGATTGACTGAAAGCATTGGAGAAATTAAGGAAAAACTAATGGAAATTGAAAACGATACAGGGGCTATAAAGATGCAGGTGGAACAATACGAAACAGATATTTCCTTATATCATTACAAAATTTCTCAAATGAATACGCAATTAAAAGAAATTCAATCTATTATAGACGAGGGAAGAGAAAAACTTTATTCACTTGGGAAAAAGAAAGCGGAACTTTCGGGCAAGAGAACATATTTGATGGAGAGGCGGGATACCCTTACCTCAGAATTGAAGGAATATGCCGAAATTTCCGAAATAAAGGTAGAGGAAATTAACAATCAGCAGATAGATATCCAGAAAAGTATAAAATCTCTTGAAGTGAAAAAATCTGGATTGGTAAAGACATTAAAAGAAAGGGAAAATTCCTTATCGATGCTTCATATGTCCCTTAAGGAAATTGAAACAAGGATGGAAGAAAAAACAGGCAGAAAAGATGATTTATTGAAAGAAAAGGAAATGTTAACTCAGGCAATAACGGATTTTAAGGATAAGTTGAAAAGCGAACAGCATCAGTTGGAAGATGGGAGAAAAAGATTGAACGCCTTATATGAAAAAGAGGGAGAACTCACAGAAGATTTAGATAAAAAGAAAGATAATTTATCCAGAGCATTAAAACATATTCAGGAGATAAACATTAAAATTGCAGAGGAAAAGAGGAATAAAAATTTCATTATTTCTCAATCCAATCAAGATATAAAGGAAGGGATGGGGTTAATCAAGAAGAAAAAGAATAAAAAATTCATTGGTGAAATAATAAAGGTAGAAAAGAATTATGAAACATCCGTTGAAAGTGCACTTGGAGAATTTTTGTATGCCGTTGTATCCCGGAAGGGTGAAATTTTATCTCTTGCAGATTATTTAAGGGAACAGAAGAAAGGGAAAGGGGTATTTTTGAAGGCATCTTCGGATAATGAAGATATAAATATTCCAGAGGGGTCAATCCTGAATTTTGTAAAAGAGGGTAAAGAATTGGTTTATCCATTTCTGTCAAATGTTTTTGTTGTTGATTCCCTGACGGAAGCCCTTGATAAAATGGATGAGGGAAAAATATATGTAACAAGGGATGGCGATATAGTAAACGGGGCAAAGGTAAAGGCAGGAGGAAAAGAAAAGGGTAAGATTATCACAAACATTGCCCAGATTCAGGGAATTGACAATAGGTTGAAGGCGTTTAGTGAGTCACTAAAAAAAGAAGAGGCTATAAGGGATAAAACCATTCAGGACAGAAATAAGATTGAAAAGGCATTGTCAGATGTAAAAAATGAGATTTATACATTAAATAAAGAGTTGTCCGGGTTTGATATAGAGGTTTCAAAAAAGGAGATGGAATATAGAAATAAATTAGAAAGACTAAAAAGGGTGCAAAATGAGATTTCAGCATTAAAGATAGATATAGAGGAAAACCTTTTAGACACGCGTAATAAGATAAAAAATGAAATCGCAGAGGAGAACAAAAAAATTGAAAAGATATCACACGAGACCTCAGAGGTAGGGGAATCTTTAAATAATATGAATGAAAAAAACAGGCAACTTCAGGATATAAAGAAAAAACTGAGTGAATTTAATGCGAAGAAAGATGAGATAGAAAGGATATCTACACACATTAAAGATATTGAAGAAGATATAAAGAAGATTGAAGAGGATATAAAACAAAAAAATTCAGTACAAAATCAGGCATTAAAAGAAAAAGAGGACAAAGAAAATGAACTTCAGAAATTAACAGAAAAATCCCGCGAACTGTCTGCATCAAATAAGAAAAACAGGGAGCGTTTGGAAGAGATGCAAGAGAGAGAGGAATCATACAGGATTGACCTCACAACACTGGAGATGGAAAGAGATGAAAATATTCAACAGATAAGGAGAGAATTTGAACTAAATATCAATGAGATTACATCTAAGGTAGAAGGTAATGAAGATGAGCTTATGGATATGGTGGAAGGGATAAAGGACAGGATTAAAAAATTTGAGCCCGTGAATCAACTGGCAATCCAGGAATATGAGCAAGAAAATGAAAGGCTTGAATTTTATACAAAACAGAGGGATGACCTTATCATTGCCCAGAAGGATTTACAGGAAAGCATAAAAAGGATTGATAAAGAGGCAAAAACTAGATTTTTTAATACAATTGATAATGTGAGATTAAATTTTAAGACTGTATTTGCCAAACTTTTTAACGGAGGAGATGCAAATATCGTAGTTGATGGTGATGACCCATTTACCTGTGATGTTCGGATAATAGCAAATCCAGAGGGTAAAAAATTAAAAAGGATAGACCTACTTTCTTCCGGGGAAAATATGCTTCTGGGCATCTCATTGTTCCTTGCTATTGCCAGTTTGAGGGAATATTCCATACTTATACTTGATGAGGTTGATGCCCCACTTGACGAATTGAATATAGAAAGGTTCTTGAAACTATTGAATGAGATGAAATTCCATACGCAAATCATTATAATAACACACAATAGGAGAACTATGGAAGAATCAGAATATATATATGGAATAACAATGCAGGAGAAAGGTGTATCTAAAATTATTTCTATAAAATCAAAAGAAAGAGAGGAGGTAGTATGAATATATCTATAATTGGAACAGGCTATGTAGGATTGGTGACAGGCACTTGCTTTTCAGAATTGGGGCACAATGTTATCTGCATAGATAACGATGAGAAAAAGGTTGAAACCCTTGAAAAAGGAGGGATACCTATTTATGAACCAGGGTTAGAAGAAATGATAAGAAAAAATAGAGAAGCAGGCAGGCTTAAATTCTCGTCAAGCATAAAGGATGGTATAAACTCCGCTGACGCTGTGTTTATTTGTGTTGGAACACCGTCCAGACCCAATGGTGAAGCCGATTTATCCGCCATTGAAAAGGTTGCTATCGAGATTGCAGAGGCATTAAACGGGTATAAACTTATTGTTGAAAAGAGCACTGTCCCTGTCCAGACAGGAATAAAGATAAAAAACACTATAGAACTCAGGAAAAAACAGGATGTAGAATATGATGTTGCTTCAAATCCCGAATTTTTAAGAGAAGGTTCTGCAATCTATGATTTTATGCATCCCGATAGAATTGTTATAGGCATTGAAACTGAGAGGGCTTCAAAAATTTTAAGAGAGATATACAAAGGCATTGATGCACCAATAGTAGAGGCAGACATAGAAAGTGCAGAAATTATAAAACACGCATCAAATTCGTTCCTTGCAACAAAAATTTCGTTTATCAACGCCGTTGCGTTATTGTGTGAAAAGAGTGGAGCGAATGTGGAAAAGGTAGCAGAAGGTATGGGGTTTGACAAAAGAATCGGTAAAGCATTTCTAAAGGCAGGCATTGGATTTGGAGGTTCCTGTTTTCCCAAGGATGTATCTGCATTCATAAAGATTGCAGAAAGATTGGGATATGATTTTGCACTTCTCAGAGAGGCAAAAAATATAAACAAAAAGATGAAATTTCATATTATAGACAAATTAAAGGCATCTATATGGAATCTTAAAGATAAAAGGATTGCTGTTTTAGGACTGGCATTTAAACCCAATACAGATGATATGAGAAATGCGCCCTCTATTGATATAATTAATGCTTTAATAAAGGAAGAAGCAGAGGTTGTTGCGTACGACCCTAAGGCAATGGATAAAGCAAGTGAGGTGATAGAAAATATAAAATTTGCCACCGGTCCTTATGAAGCGATAAAAGATGCAGATGCCATTTTAATCCTGACAGAATGGGAAGAATTTAGAAACCTAAATATACAAAAGGTGAAATCACTCCTGAGAACACCTGTGGTGATTGATGGAAGAAATATATTTTCACCTGACGAAATGAAGGTTGCAGGATTTATATATAAAAGCATAGGAAGATAAAATACAGGGTGCTAATTCTATCTAAAAAGTGAACCAGTGCGCTAAATTGTGAGTTCCCTGAGTTTTCTAAATTATAAGACTGACCCCAAAAGATTATCTCTTTCTGAAAAATCCTCCACGCCTTTCTTCTTTTTCCCCTGTGTTTTCTGAGTGTTCGCTTACAATTTTTAATAGACCCGACGAAATTAGTCCGTATAATATTCTTGCCGTATCAAATTCTTTTATATTCAATTTTTTGGCAATCTCTTTTGCTGATTTTTCTCCGTCTACTGTGGTTAAAACCCTCCATTCTTCCTGGTTTAATTCAATATTGCTCATATCGGGCTCAGGGACAAAATCTACAACAACATCCATTGAAGGAATGACCTTTCCCATTGCTTTCCACTCATCAATCTGTCTTGCCGCTTCCAGAATTACATTTTGCACAGGAAGTTGGATTGTCTTTTCCGTTGTTTTTCCTGAGGGGTCAAATACAAAACTTCCTTTCGACCACCTCAAAATGGTTTGAATAGCGGATTCACCTTTCTTTTCCTGTGTTTTTGCATGCACGACAAGGCCACTGTCAAAATATATTTCCCCTTCATCATTTTCTGTGATAATCCTTAATACGCCTGCCTTCTGTCCCATATACACCAGTTGAAGGATGTCTGTAATCTCAAAATCCTGAAGATTGCCCTGTAATCCCATTATTTCTCCTTCAATACACCCATTTTTCCAAACTTATTGATGCGCATATTGATTAAATCGTTCTTTGGTATCTTTTTTAATCTTTTATAGTGTTTTAAGATTGCCCTTTTAATATTTTCGGCGGTGGCTTTTGGCTCTCTGTGGGCACCTTTATCGGGTTCTTTAATGATTTCATCAACAATATTTAATTTCTTCAGATCTTTTGCAGATAATTTTAAGGATTCTGCCGCCTGAGGTGCATAAGCGGCATCTCTCCACAAAATTGAAGCACAACCTTCAGGAGAAATTACAGAATAGACAGCGTGTTCAAGGATTAGCACAACATCTCCAATACCTATTGCAAGAGCACCACCGCTTCCTCCTTCTCCTGTAATTATTACTATTATAGGGACGGGTAAGACAGCCATATCTCTTATGTTTTCTGCAATCGCAAGTGCCTGTCCTCTCTCCTCTGCACCTATACCCGGATATGCGCCAGGGGTATCGATGAGAGATACTATGGGTTTTCCAAACCGTGCACCTAACTTCATAATTCTCATTGCCTTTCTGTATCCTTCTGGATTTGGCATGCCAAAATTTCTGTAAATCTTTTCTTTTGTTGTGCGTCCTTTTTGATGCCCTACTATGGTGAATGTCTCTCCATCCAATTTCCCAAACCCTGCAACCAGAGCAGGGTCATCGGCAAAAAGTCTGTCCCCATGGAGTTCTGTCCAATCAGTAAAGAGCATATTTATATAATCAAGTGTGTAAGGTCTATCTGGATGCCTTGCCATCTGAACAATCTGCCATCTATTGAGGGAAGAATAAATCTTTGTCCTCATTTCGTCTGCCTTTTTTTGAAGTCTTGAAATTTCGTCTTTAATTTCTATATGTTCTTCGGCAATTGTCTCTAATTCTTCTATCTTTTTTTCAAGTTCAACAATGGGTTTTTCAAAATCCAGATATGCCATTTTCCTCCTATTTGAGTGATATGCTAAATATTTGTGTGATGCCTAATGCATTTCGAAACGGTATTACCGCATAATCAAAATCAAATCGAGAGAGATGCAAACCAACCCCTGTACTAAACATTTCAGAATCGGAATTAAGGATTCCCCCAAGCCTTACAGAAAGGATATCTATATCATAGTTTAATCCCATTCTCAACTGGGCTTTACTATCTATAGATTTCACACCCTCTACTCCGAATTTAATATTGTTATATCCAGAATAAATCCCAATCTTAAATGTTTTTGGCAATCTCATTAAGTTAAAACCTAAATAGTCAGGCCCCAGGTTTAAAAGAACGAAACTAAATGTAATATTTTTATTTGTTCTATATATTACGCCAAGGTCGAGAGCAGGCACAGAATAGGATGCATTCAAAATCTTTTCATTAAGAATTTTGAAATTTATACCTGTTGAATAATTATGAAATTCTCTTGCATAAGTGGTGGCAACAATAAAATTATAGGCATTATATGTGATTTCTGACTCGCCTGGTGTATTTGTGTGAAGTTCCATTCCTTCCGAGCCAAAATCCCACAGAGAGAGAGAAAAAAAGTTCCTGTTTTTGTTAAAGTAAAAACTCCCCTGATTGAAACTTGTCCCTAAAAGATGATTTCTATGGAACAGATTAAATTTCACATTTTTTGATGTTAATGCAGGGTTTTCCATAGGAGAGGTTGAGATATCAGGATTGGTAACATTGCCCATTCCCGAAGATTTTGCGTCTAAATTAACCTTTATTGCTGAAAAACCAACATTTGGGGTAATCCTGTTTAAAGATACCCATAGACTATCCACATCTGCACCAAATCCAGAAATCAATATCATTACAAGAAATATATTCATACCTCTACTCCTAATTTATATCCTGCATTAAATGCCTTTACATTCGCGTCTTCTGTCCCTTTTGGCACCCTGCTTAACACTGCCTTTTTGAGGGATTCTTTTCCTACAACTTTTATTATGGCATTAATTGCACCAAGCGAAACAATATTTGTAGCAATTTCCTTACCTACCACTTTAATGGCTGTTTTACTGAGAGGCAAAGGATATGTCTTCCTCCAGCCGGGGTTATAATCCTTTACATAGAATGAATCGATAATAATTATGCCATCTTCTTTCACTGAATCTTTATATGTATCATAAGCCTCCTGTGTCAAGGCTAAAAAAGTATCTGCGTGTCTTACCTTTGGGTAGTATATTACATCATCGGAAATAATTACCTCTGATTTACTAATTTCACCCCTTGCTGCTGCACCGTATATTTGCGATTGAATCACATTTTTACCTTCATATATGCCCGCTGCCTCAGCCAGAATTACTCCGCCTAAAATTAAGCCCTGACCACCTTCGCCTACAAGCCTTACTTCATATCTCATTGTTTCCTCCTCGCTTTCTGCTCAATTTCGTCATACAGAGTGTTTAAGTCTTTTTTTGTATCGTCCTTTCTGAATACACCCATTACATACTTTCCTTCTAATTCTTCCGGTGTCATCTTTTTAGCCGCACCTGCGGATACAACTATCCCCTTTACCCATTCGAGATTCTTTACACCGTCATCTGTAAGTTTATTCCTTCTTCCAAATGTTGTCGGGCAGGTGGTTATTACATCAATTACAGAGAATCCTTTATGCATAAATCCATCATATATAAGTTTATCAAGCATCGGAACATGATAAACCGAGCCCCTCGCTACATAAGTCGCTCCTGAACCAAGTGCAAGATTAACTATATCAAATGGTTTTTCCAATTGACCATAAGGGGCAGTGGATGCACGATAACCAGATGGAGTAGTAGGTGAAACCTGCCCACCTGTCATTCCATATATACCATTATTGAATATAACGATTGTCATATCAATGTTCCTTCTACAGGCATGAACAAAATGATTTCCTCCTATACCTACACTATCACCATCGCCTGAAACAACGATTACCTTCATCTCAGGCTTTGCGAGCTTTATACCCGTTGCAAAGGATAATGCCCTTCCATGTGTCGTATGCAAAGTATTAAAATCTACATATCCAGGGACTCTTCCACCGCACCCTATACCTGATATTAATGCAATCTCGTCCTTTTTCCAGCCTGTTTTTACAACGGCTCTCAAAAGGGAACTCAGGATTGTACCATGCCCACAACCTGGACACCATATTGTAGGCAACTTATCCATTCTTAAAAGTGCTCTTACCGCTTCTGTCTTCATTGTTCCATCTCCTTCACTTTTTTTGTAATTTCTTCGGGGCTTATAATTTCACCATTTGCCTTCCACAAAGGAATTACATCACATTTACCCTCAACGCTCCTTTTAACCTCATAATATAATTGTCCCATATTCATTTCAGGCACAAGTATCCATTTTAATTGAGAAGCAAAATTGTGTAATTCCCTGTCAGGAAATGGCCACACGCACCTTGCCCTTATATACCCGATTTTTATTCCCTTTTCTCTTAATTCAATAACTGTCTGCAAAGCAGACCTTGCTGCACTTCCCACTGCAAATATTGCGTATTCCGCATCGTCTATATATTTTACATCAATATCCACAATTTCATCTCTATGGCCTCTGATCTTGTTTACCAGCCTTTCCATCAATTTCTGGGAAATTTCCGGGTTGTGTGTGGGAAAGCCTGTTTTGTCGTGATTTAAGCCTGTAATATGGTATCTGTATCCAGAACCAAATGCTGCCATAGGTGGCACATCTCCGAAGTGGTCATCATAGGGCAGATATTGGTTGGGTGGAACAGTGGGAGCAGGTCTATCAACTACTTCAAGTTCTCCCTCCTCAGGCATTTCATATATTTCTCTCATATGTCCAATTACCTCATCTGATAAGATTATAGCAGGGGTTCTGTATTTTTCTGCTGCATTAAATGCCTTTACTGTCAATTCAAATGATTCGGCAATAGAATAAGGGGCATAGACAATAATTTCGTGGTCTCCGTGCGTGCCCCATCTTGACTGCATTATGTCCTGCTGACTGGGAAATGTAGGAAGTCCTGTTGAAGGACCTCCCCTCTGAACATTTACAATTATAGCAGGTATTTCTCCCATTGCGGCAAATCCAATATGCTCCTGCATCAATGAGAATCCCGGTCCACTTGTTGCTGTCATTGCCTTTTTACCCGCAATAGATGCACCGATAATAGCGCCCATACTCCCAATTTCATCCTCCATCTGGATAAACTTTCCTCCATATTGAGGAAGTTTTAAGGACATATACTCTGCAATATCTGATGAAGGTGTAATAGGATAGCCTCCGAAAAACCTACAACCCGCATATAATGCACCTTCTGCTATCGCAACATTACCTGAAATTAATACCTTTTTTTTCATTCTGTTCTCCACCTTTCTATACCTTCTTTGTGTAAATCCTTGCCTGTTGCATCTATTGAGACAATCAGAGGCAAATCCTCTACAACAAGTTCCCTCACAGCCTCAGGGCCTAAATCTTCATAGGCAATTACCTTTGCTTCTTTCACTGAACGGGCAATAAGTGCGGCTGCACCACCGATTGCAGTAAAATATACTGCAACATTTTCTACCATAGCATCAACTACGGGCTTTCCTCTGGGTCCCTTCCCTATCATTCCTTTTAATCCCAATTTTAGCAGTTGAGGTGTGTATGCGTCCATTCTGTAACTTGTAGTAGGGCCTGCTGAGCCAATGGGCATCCCTGGTTTTGCAGGTGCCGGTCCGACATAATATATTACCTGTCCCTTAATGTCAAAAGGAAGTGGTTCTCCGTTTTCAATTGCCTGGATAAATCTCTTATGAGCAGCATCCCTTCCTGTATATATAATACCACTCAACA
>WFRC01000302.1 GCA_015486685.1 Caldifarciminota bacterium | reverse complement strand
ATAATGTCCAAGTGAATCTGTTGCCCAACTTCCGCTATTATACGCATGCGAACCGTCGAGGGACCATACCCAGAATCTTACACCCTGAATAGGATTCCCTGCTGTATCTGTAACTGTGCCCGTTATATATCCTAATGTATCACCTCCTTTTTGTCGCAACCCATTTAATATCTCCATTCCCCTTTTTTCAATTTCTTTTTCACTCTCTTTTTCGTTTACAAGGAGCAATACCCGGGATGTGCCTTCTTCTATCAATCTGTATTTCTTGCCATTTATCATTATTTCATTTTTCTTTAATCTATTTTCAGGTATCCTCTCGTGATTTTCTATAAAGAGAAATTTTTGTGGAGAAATAGAAGGATGATGGGGGACTTTACTCTGCATTTGAGATTTTTCATAAATCCCTTTGTTCTGTTCGGGAAGAAACCATAACATCCTTTTATTCCCGGGCAAAACCAGTGTTGTAAGAACTAAGATGTACCAGTACATAAATACCCCCTTGTTATAGATTTATATTTAAAATAATAATTAAAAATATTTTGTCAAGAGAAAAATTCATTTCTTTGGCTCGGGTATCGGATTTAAGGTTTTCATTTCCTATATTCTTTTTCAAAGGAGTCACCTTCCTTTTACCTTGTAAGGTATACTTTCGTATCTATCAGGGTGAACCCTTTCCAGAGGGAGGGAAATCCAGATTAATATAGTAAGTAGGGAATGAAAATGCGGGAGTAAAAGATAGGTTGTGGGTAGATGTCTTTATCTTTTTTACCTTTTTCGCTTCATTCTGTACCATCAGGATTTGGAAGAAGAAAATGATAATTGATAATGACTGACCCCATTGTCATTATTTTATCTTCTTCAGCAGTTCCTCTCCTTCGGGCTTGTCTTCTGTGTAATAATCTCCGGGATGGGTATATTTTTTCAAAGAAAATAATTTGCTCAATACCTTTTTTGCTTTATCCTTTTTCTTTTTTTTCAAATATGCATTTGCAAGAGGCACATATAAAGCAGTAAAGCAGGAATCAATTTCTAACCCCTTTTGAAGCAATTCAATTGACTTGTCTGCATTGCCACCCATAAAACCCGGAAGTGATAGATAAATATTGGCAAGTAGAATCCTTGCCGCAATATTATTGGGGTCTTTTTTAATAATATTATTGCCTATTTGCTTTAACTCTCCTACCATTGATAGTGAATTCATAACACCTTTTAACTTTCCTATACTTCCCTTGTTTGCTGCATACCAGAATTGTCCATTTAAATTTTCAGGGCTTATTTTCCTTGCAGAATCGCCATACGCAACACCTTTTTGAAACAGAGACATTTTAAGTTTCTTATTATCTTTAAGCTCATATGCCTTTTTATAGTATAAAACCGACAATCTCCAATATACCTCATCCTTTTTGTAATCCTGTTTTAACAGGTTTAAGAGCGTAGATTCCGACCTTGCAAATGCATCAGGGATTATGTATCTATAATCAAAAAGGCTGTCCACTACTGAAATTTGCTTTTGAAAATTCTCAGGCGTTATAAGGGTAATTAAAAATAGATAAATCACACCTTCACCTCCAATTTTTTCTTTTTTAAGTAGTGTTTTTCCCATAAATCTTTACTGAGTTTTTCCATTTCCTCGTCATACTTAATAAGACCTTGATGATATTTTCTGTCATGTAACGCATTTGTAGAATCTTCATCAATGGGTCTTGCATTATATTTTTTCACTGTCTCAAGGAATATATCGTGATGATCCCTGATAAAACAGGGTTTTATCCAATTTCCATGTTCTTCAGGGGGTTTATTGTAACCATAATCATCCTGCCACGCCCTGATTGCCTTAAAGAATGGGGAATTCAACGCGTCATTAAGTGTGCCTCCTGCCTCATAGATTTTAATAATGTTATCTGTAGAATATGGAACAAATACGCAGGGCATTACATCACCGTCCCAATCGATATAGAAATATCCTCCACTCCTTGCTCCTGCAATGCAACCATCAGAGGAAGTGGCAGAGTTCCAGAAGTCTGCAAGGAAAATGTCTCTATTCCTTACCATATGCCATTCCCAATTAAATAATCTCATTCTTTGTTCCGGTGTAGGCATTAAATTGAGCGTATATTCTCTACCTATGGGCATATATTGAAAAATCCATCCGTAGAGTGCTCCCTGTTCATCAAAAAGTGTCTTGACGAATTCATCCGACATTATAGCATCTATGTTTTTGGTGGTAGCAGTTACTGAAATACCAAAAGGCACGCCGGATTTCCTTAAATTCGCCATTGCTCTAAGAATAGCCTTAAATACGCCCTTTCCCCTTCTTTCATCTGTTTCCTTTTCAAGACCTTCAACAGAGATAGAGGGAGTCACATTGCCCAATTCAGCCATTCTCTTCGCAACATCCTCTTTTATCAGGGTACCATTTGTATACATCAAGAAAAATGATTTATTATACTTCTCAAATATATCCAGAATGGTTTTACCTTCATCCTTATACATAAGCGGCTCGCCGCCAGATATAACAAAGAAATTCATTCCCCATAGTTCACTTGCTTCCCTGATAATTCTATCAAGAACATTATATGGCAATTTATTACTCATATCGGCACCCGAAGCTGCATAACACCCTATGCATCTAAGATTGCACAATTTTCCTGGACTGATTGTCATAAATAGAGGGGGCCTATATCCATATTTTTCCAGGAAATCTCTTCTCTTGTAAAATCCACCAAAGAATACATTTCCCAGAAAGACCTCTAATAAACCCCTTGTAGCCTCTTTTGACAGATGTTCATACTTTATTCCCCTATCAATACTTCTAATAAGCGCCCTTCCCATATAATATTTATCTTCCTGAACCTTTACAGGTCTATTATCAGGGTTTCCTCTTACCAGGTCTGCGAACATTTTGTTCTCCATCTGTTTTAATAAATACTTCCTTACTGATTGGTTTCGAACAGCCGCATTCGTCAGTTTAATCAATCCTTTTGCACCGATTTTTTGCACTAATTTCATTTCACCTCCTATGCAACTTCTGTTTCTGTTTTTTCTTTATATGGATTTTCAGGAACATACTTCTCACCCTTTTTGAGTGCTTCCATAAATGCATAATAATGGCGGGCGTTATACTGACATTCAGGGTCAGGGGCAGTCAAATCATCAAAGTAGGCAAGAGCCCTTGCCCGACATCCTCCACAAACGGCTTCATAAGGGCATTTGCAATTTATATGTTCCCTGTCTCTCAAAGTTTTCATAATGGGATGTTCATTCCAGAGAAAATCAAATGGTTCAGTCATAATGTTCCCAAGAATTGTATCCGGCATATATACGCAGGGTGTTAAGTCTCCATTAGGTTGCAGGGCTGCATACGCCCTCCCTGCGCCACAACCACCAATAATGTCTGCAATTACACCCAATTCCTTTGTTTTTAAGTCTGCATAATGGGCAAGGACAATGGAAGAGGCATTATTCATTTTGCAATATGCACCAAAGGCAGGCGATGTTGTAGCAATAATATGATGGCCTGCTTCAATCTCATCATACATCCACTTAAATATTTCTTCACGCTGTTCCGGTGTCGGATCCATTTCAAATCCACCCCTTCCTACCGGGATATAGTTATATACAATAATCTTATACGCACCTATTTCCTTCCTTAATTTTACCAGTTTTGGAAATTCGTTGTGATTCCATTTCATATGTGTATATGCAATGCAACCCGGAATTCCTTCCTCTATTAAATTTTTTAATCCTTGCACAGAACGGTCAAACATTCCGGAAACACCTCTGAATTCGTCATGTTTTTCAGCAGAAGCGGCATCAAGGCTCACCTGAACATACCCAAATCCTATATCCTTAATCCTCTTCGCCATTTCTTTTGTAATTAATGTTCCATTTGATGCAATAGAAAGATAAAACCCCTTTTTCTTTGCATACTCTGCGACCTTAAAGAAGTCTTTTTCAATCAGGGGTTCTCCACCTGAAAAGAATATGGTTGGGATATCCCTTTCGGCAAGTATGTCAACTGCTCTAAATCTCTCTTCGGTAGAAAGTTCCTTCTGCTTATATTTATCTCCTGCAAGCCCCGCATTTTGATAACAATGTTTACACCTGAGATTGCAATTATTGGTATAATTCCATACAATCATAACAGGGTCTGCAAATGTCTGAGGTGTTCCAAGCCCAAATTGCTTTATTGAACGAAGTGCATTCCTGAAAATTTTTCTGATTGTAATGCTCTTTAATTCTTTCTTAAATGTATCTTCATCTCTATTGAAAGAACGACGAATCACATCAAGGAGTTTAAATACAGGGAAATATTTAATCTTCTCCATTGGTGTGATAGTTCCTGCGATATAATCATCCAGAAGTATCTCATAAAGATATTTCCCATCCTCAGATTTCCGTGTTACCTTATCAATAAGGTTTTTTGAAAGTCGGCTTTCAAGCACAGACTTTAGTTTTACAACATCAAATTTTGTTTTTGATACAACCCAGAGTCCCATTTTAACCTCCTTTTTAAACCTTTTTTATCAGTTTTTCAACATACTTCCACAATTTACTGTTTATAGTATATATCACCCATTGTCTGTATTGCTTCTTTACAACGAGTCCTACATTTGTTAGTACCTTCAAATGATGAGATATTGTAGGCTGGGTAAAATTAAACTTTTTTACAATGCTGCCAACGCTCTTTTCACCTTCATTCAGAAATCTCAGTATCTTTAACCTTGTTTCGCAGGAAAGTGCCCTGAACAATCCGGCAATATTTCGCACCTTCCCCACATCATATTCTTCCATAGATAACCTCCTATATAGATAGTTATCTATAAGGTAAAACCCAATTTTAATTTGTCAACCCCTAAAACCCAATTTTTTGAAAATTTTTTTGGATTCAGCCCTTTTTTCTATTGCTGGAATTTGTAAGTTATCCCTAAATAGAAGGTTATGCCTGAAAGTGTATGGTTATCCCAGAATGTTGTTTTATAATTCAATAAATTATCCGCCTTTAAGATAAATTTAATATTGTTTAATGGATAATTTATCTCTATTCCCAAAAGTGGTATAAAAGAAGTTGTGTTTGCCTTTCTATAAAGAATATCCTGGGACAAAGAGAAATATGACCATTTTTGCATTACATTGACATTAAATATATTATAGTTTTTCACTGTATCATTTGCAGGATTGAAATATCCTATCTCTCCGTTGATATGGATACCCTGTATTTGATATTTGCCTGAAATATTTATCCTATATCCTGATGTTTTTACACTCTTCAATGTATCATTCTCTATATATGGGAACCAATAATTATAATGATATGATAGGGTAAGATTCCAATCCCAAATGCCTGCAAATCCTTTGATAGTAGTGCCTCCGAAAATGGCATTCGTAGTATCTCTACCAATAATAAATGGATTATCCTTAAAATAATACCCGATGGGAGTATATCCGATTTCAGGGAATACAGAAATGCCGAATGTGGAAATTGAATTTATATAATGGGCGTCAATAACAGGAAATATCAGAGATGGGGATACATAAAAGCCCAATTTTAACATAGGGAAAGAATACTCAGGAGATAATGCAGCAAGAATATTATTCCCTGTAAGCCCTTCAACTCTCGTTTGTAGTGCGAATCGCCCGTATAGGAAATTTCCATTAAACCTGAAGTACATTTCATTATTTTTTGTCTTTGTATCGCAAAGATTAAAATTTATATTAAAATATGGCAAATATATATCAGTCCCTCCATTTATGAAATTGTGGTTAGATGAATCTGATTTTACGGTGTTTACAAGATACGAAAAATATGGAGAGAATTGCCTGAGATATATTTTACCACCTGCTTCTGCCTTCCATCTTTGTCCTGAAAACTTGCCGCCGTAGTTTGTCTTTATATTAAACCTTGAAGGGTAATAAAAATGTTCCGTCGCACCGTCAAAGGAAATACCGTTCATTTTACCTGCCCAGGCAAATATTCTGTATCTCAGATTTATCTTTTCTATAAAGGGATTGTTAAATCTTTTGAATACAAGATGTTTCTTATGAGAAAACATTATAGGATAATCATATATCTTTACAAATGGGAAAACCCTCTTTTTATAGGGAACAAGTTTTACCACCCTCTCTCCATAAACATATATTTCAGGTATTTCGAGCCCGGGAGGAGCTTCCTGGGCAAAAATACCGATATTACTTAAGATGAGAAATAGCCCTGCGAGCCTTTTTAACCAATGCATTATTATCATTCCTTTCGATTACCTCTTTATAAAATTTTATTGCCTGAGTTTTATCACCTGATAATCTTGCTGTTTCGCCTGCTTCAAAAAGTGCCTGAGATATAAATATACTATTTGGATAAAGATATTTTACCTTTAAGTAATTCATAATCGCATTCTGATAATCCTTTTTTGACTTGTAAATTCTTCCCATCTGGAGATATGCTGCATCCCCTACCTCTGGCAGGTTTGTGATTTTCTCAAACATCTTTACTGCTTCATCTATTTTACCTTTTTCCTGTAATATTTTGCCTAATTCGAGTTCAGCCACTCCGTTTGTTTTCCCGAGAAGTTTATTCAAAACATCCATTGCCTCTGTAATTTTGCCTTCCATCTTTAGACACCTTGCGTAGTATGCCATTGCCTCAGGTGTCCCGGAATTTTTCAGGTATCTCTCTGCTTCTGTGTAATTCCTATCCTGAATAAGCATCTTGCCAAGCAAGAGTAATGCTTTTACCTTATATTCAGGGTAATTTGAGGCATTGAGCAGTTCATTTTCAGCCTTTTTTCTTTTGCCCAATTTCAGTAAGGTAAGGGCACGATAATACATCCCCTGTGGTGTATCTAATTCCTCATAGTATCTCAATGCATCTGCATATAAACCCACATTATATAACATCTCACCGGCAATAGAATAAATCCCCTTTTCAATCGGTGTATTCGTATATTTCACTGTGATATTTTTGATTTCTTTCTTCAATCCCGATGCATCTCCTAACATATATGCACTCCTCATTATTCCTTTAATGGCAGGAAATTCAGTAGTGTCAGGTGAAGTAAATAGTTTAACAGCATCTTTATATGTGGTTAAAGCACTGTCATATTTTTGATTGTTATATAAATTTTCTCCAATTGTAAGATATGCGTTATACTTTATAGAAAATGGTGGCGAAAGGGAGATTAGCTTCCTCAATGCTTCATTTGAGCCTTCGAGGTCTTTTGTTTTTCTCAGAGACAAACCTGCCATATACCAGCATTGATAGATATTTGAATAGACAGGGTAATTATGTATAATCTTTGTAAATACCTGATATGCAGTATCATATTTTCCTGTTGCAAAATATAGATTTCCAAGCCTGTATAAGCCTTCCTGCTTATGTTCACCACCTACCTTTTTGTAAGCCTCCTCTGCATGCATATAATCTTTTATTGAAAAAGCGGCATCCCCCATCTCTAAAAATACCTCACCTTTACCTTCAAATTGCGGATAAAGGGAGATTAAAGAATCAAGTATATCAAATGATTTATTATATTTTCCCATACCTATATATGCCCAGCCAATTCCTTGAAGTGCGTAAGGGGCAGCATTCTCTCCTTTATTCTCAGCCATCCTGTAGTATTTGACTGAGTTTTTGTATGATTTGTTCTTAAAATATATATCACCAAGCATCAGATATATATTCCCGATTTTATTCCCATTGGGAAATTCAGTCTCATATTTTTGCAAGTAAACAATAGAACTATCATATTTTTGCGTTTTATAGAGCAGAACCGCATTTCTATATAATGCGAGGGAGGCATTTCTGCTCTTTAATTGATATGCCTCATTGTAATACTCCGATGCCTTATTATAATCGCCTTTTTTCATCTCAATGTTTCCCATAAGGATATAGGCAGCATCTTTAAGCCCGTTATTTATAACAGAAAGATAATCTGATGCCTTGTCAAACTTTCGCTTTTTATAATAAATTAACCCAATTTGATAGGCAGATTGATTTCCCAAATTTCCACCTTTCTGAACAAGTTGTTGGAACAATTTTACAGCATTATTTTCATCCCCCTGTTTTTCATAGCAAAGTGCCTTCCAGTAGATTGCATCATTGTAAAACTGAGATTTAGAAGGTATTAGAGAAAATATTGAATCTGCTCTGTGGAAGTCCTGCCCATCAAAATATGACAACCCTAATTTATATAGTGCATATCTTGTCTCAGGAAGTTTTTCCGCAACTATATTTTTTAACGCCATTTGTGATGCCTCTATTTTCCCCTGTTGTGAATAAATATTTGATAACAAAAGATATACCCGACCCCTGTATTTACCGTCAGGATAATCTTTGAGATACTTTTTACACATCTTTACAGCAGATACAGGATTGCCAGAACGATATAGATTGTTAGCCTTATAAAATCGCGCATCATCAATTAAAGAAGAATGAGGAAATTTCGAGATAAGTTTATTTAATTCCACAATTGCATTTTGATAATCCTTCATTTCTTTGAAACACCAGGCAATTGAGAAGAGCGCATAGTCTCTGAGATTACCCTTTACACCTTTATATAAAGACATTGCCTTCTTATATTTTTTCATTCTCAAATATACCTCACCCTGCCAATATCTCCCTCTGTTGCCTCCTACCCTCTTAAAATCTGCCAGTGCCGATGCCCATGCAGATTGATTTAACCATACTCTACCCTTTATTATAAGTATATCCTTCGCATTTTTGGGGTATCTATTCATCAATTTATCTGCGGTATTTATTACTGCCTTAAACTTGTTTTGCTGGAACAACGATGATATATATAGATATGCAGCCTCGTTTCCATACTTACTATGGGGAAAATCAGAAAGGAAAGAGTTTAACTCCTTTTCTGCCAATTCATACATACCGTCTTGATAGAGACCTTTTGCAAATGCAAATTTCTCCGTATCTGTCAAAGAAAATAATAAAAGAATAAATATCATTTTCCCTCCTGGATTAATACCGTTGAAAAAGCCATTATGGCATTTCCTTTACCAATCTCTCCAATCTTTTCCATTGTTTTTGCCTTTATTGAAATCTGATGAGGTGCTATCTGAAGCACTGATGCAAGATTATTAGCCATTTCCTTTTTGTAGGGTGAGAGTTTTGGATATTCACATACCACTGTCACATCCAGATTAATAATTTTTCCTGTAAAAAGTTTCATAACATTTTTCAACATCTTTGTGCTGGATATTCCCTCAATATTTTTATCTGTATCAGGAAAGTGTTCCCCAATATCACCCAGAGCCATTGCACCCAGAATGGCGTCTATAACACTATGCATAACCACATCTGCATCGGAGTGACCGATAAGTCCCTTCTCAGAAGGAATTTCAATCCCCCCTAATATTAACTTTCTCCCTTTTTTAAGTGTATGTATATCAAATCCATTACCAATGCGCATAGTTCTTCCTTAATATATTAAATATTGCTTCTGCCAGATAAAAGTCTTCTTTCCTTGTAATTTTTATGTTCAAAGGCTCTCCTTCTATTATTTTTACTCCTATTCCCAACCTCTCTACCAAAAATGCATCATCCGTGCCATAAAAACCATCTCGATATGCAGACTCATAAGCCTCTTGAATAATCTCTTTTTCAAATCCCTGAGGTGTTTGAACGGCATAAATCTCATTCCTGTTTAATGTAGCAACAACCTGATTTTTTTCAACCCTTTTTATTGTATCGGGGACAGGAATTGCAGGGATAACCGCACCATATCTCTCCACATCTTCAATAATCTTTTGAATAAGGATGGGACTCACAAAGGGTCTTACACCATCGTGAATAAGGACAATGTCACTTTCCACATTCTTTAATCCCTCTTTAACAGAATCCTGCCTTTCATCACCGCCTGCTGTTATTATTATATCCCTTTTTATCTCAAATTCTTGTATTAAGTGTTCAATATATTTCATTTTTTTTTCAGGAAGGACAAGGATAATCTTTTCTATTTCTCCCAGACTGGCAAATGTCTTTACAGAATATAGAAACACAGGAACGCCACTCAGGGGTAAAAATTGCTTTTCCACACTTCCCATTCTTATACCTTTACCTGCTGAAACAATAATTACATCAGCCATTTCCCCTGCTCATTTTACAAAATAATGTTCTGGTTGATGGACTATCTAATATCTGAGTAGTCCAGCATTCAACAATATCATCCTCATTAAATGTTCCATCCTGAACTATTACCTTTGTGCAGTCATCCGTATATCCTATATTTTTATAAACTATCCTCGCTCTGATTTTTTCCCCGCGCGAATAGTTCCTTCTCAATATACTCAGTATCTGTGAAATATCTATATATTTTATATTTCTAATTTTTAGCCTTTTTTCTATTTTATCCTTATCTATAATTACCCGGGCTTTATACTTTGACAACAGCAAAATAAATTCAAAAGGGGAGATAATAAGTCCAAACTTTTTAAGACCCTCTACTTCTTTTTCAACAACCTTCTTCATTGGAGATTTTAATGCGGTGTTTAACTCTTGCTTTGAAATAAGCGGTATACCTTCTATAAGATGATGGTCAAAAATTTTTGATACCCGTCCGCCTTTTAATGCCGATGAATGAATTGCCCAGTATCTTTTTCTACTAAACATAATCTGCGAAAACATTGACAATAAAACCTCCTTTTCTTGTATATGGTATTGGGGAAAGATTTCCCGCAAATACGCTTACCGCCAAAGACAATGCGGAAATATCTCATGTCATGCCAGATTTTTCTAATATTCCACCATTCCTTCCCTTATCGGGGTTGGGAAGCCCCTTTTACATAAAATAATAAAGAACATGATAAGTGACCGTGACTCGTGTTTACTCTTTTTCGCTTGTCTGTGTCCTCTGGTTTTTTATTTTCTATCATAACTTTTTTCTCACCAGCTTCTATATTTTTTTATATCCCTCTAATATAAACTCCAATTTTACATAATCAAGTTTTTTTTAAACAATCTTGATCAATCTTAGCATTTTTCATTCTCTATTCTTCTTACCCTGGTATTATTTTTGGGGGTGTGGAAGGCCTCAATGAAATTTTTTGGGGGGATGAAAAAAATGCATTTTATCCCTTGACAAATTCATTTTTGATGTTATTTAAAAGTTAGGTGAAACTAACATTAAAAGGAGGTGATATTATGTGGTATCCCAATGGAAGTTGGAATTATGGATTTGGTTGGGGTGGAGGTTTTGGCAGGGGATTTGGCAGAGGTTGGGGAGGAGGTTTCGGGAGAGGATGGGGGAGAGGTAATCCCTATCCGTTTTGCATGGCATATCCCTGGTTGCCAAGAGGTTGGAGATGGGGAGCAACTGGATATTATGGAACTTCTCCTTATTATTACGGGGGTGCCAATTATCCATATAATCCATATTTTGGATATGGATATGGTGCGCCTACTTATCCGAGCCAACCAATAAATCCACAACCTCAGAGTGAGCAGAAATAAAAAAAGGAGATGAAAAATGAAAATATGTATAACATCGTCAGGAACAGATTTGAATGCACCCGTTGACCCGAGATTCGGAAGAACGGCATATTTTATTGTTGTAGATACGGAAACGATGGAATTTCAATCTTTTCCAAATTCTGCTGTCAACGCAGCAGGTGGTGCGGGCATCCAGTCCGCTCAATTTATTGCATCACAGGGTGTTCAGGCAGTGATTTCAGGTGATTTTGGGCCTAATGCGTCTATGGCACTTTCTTCTGCAGGTATTCAAATGATACCAGGTGCAAGTGGAACAGTTTCAGAAACAATTGAGAAATTTAAAAAAGGTGAATTGGGAAGTGCCCAGCAACCCACATATGCTCCACCGCCTGGATATGCTCCTCCACCAGGTCCTGGATACGGATACGGAATGGGTTATGGAAGAGGATGGGGAGCAGGAGGGGGATATCCACCACCCCCGCCGCAATGGACTCCACCCCCGGATGAGATGGCACAGCTGAGGGCAGAGATTCAAGACCTGAAAAAGAAGGTCGATGAATTAATAAAAAAACTATAGAATCAAGTCATCGATGATTATTGCAGTAGCAAGTGGGAAAGGGGGAACAGGAAAAACTACAATTTCTGTCTCTCTTTCCTTATCTTTAAATAGAGGAACATTCATTGATTGTGATACAGAAGAACCCAATGCCTATATATTTATGCATCCTGTTATTGAGAAGAAGGATTTGTTTGGTATCCCTGTTCCAGAAATAGATTTTGATAAATGTGATTATTGCGGAGATTGTGCTAAGGTTTGTGAGTATAATGCAATTTTTGTAGGGAAAGATAATGTAATGGTAATAAATGACCTTTGCCATGGATGTGGTGCTTGCACAATGTTTTGCCCTCAAAAGGCAATTAAAGAAGTATCTTATCCGACAGGGGATATTGAAACAGGTAATGCAGGGAATATTAAGTTTGCAATGGGCAGACTACATTTAGGGAAGGCAATGGCTACCCCTATCGTTAGATATCTTAAAAGGAATTTTGTCAACCAGAATTTGACAATAATAGATTCACCGCCAGGTACTTCTTGCCCTGTAATTGAATCTGTACAGGGAAGTGATTTTGTGATACTTGTAACTGAGCCGACGCCTTTTGGCTTATCAGATTTAGAACTTGCGGCGGGTGTTGTCAGAGAATTGGGGCTTCCGTTTGGTGTAATAATCAACCGAAGCGACATTGGAGATGAGGGTGTGGAGAATTTTCTGCGGATGGAACATATTCCTTTACTTATGAAGATACCATTTAATAGAAAGGTGGCTGGTGGATATGCAAAGGGTGTTCCTTTAATCGAAATAATGCCTGAGATGAAAGGGAAATTTTTAAGGATGTATGAGGAGATAAAAAATTGGAAGAAATAGTCGTTGTAAGTGGAAAGGGTGGTACAGGGAAAACAAGCATTGTAGGTGGGCTTATCAGTGTAGTAGAAGACAAGGTGATTGCTGACTGTGATGTTGATGCACCTGATATGTATATTATCCTTGACCCTGAGATTGAAAAGAAAATGGAATTTACAGGGGGAAGATTTCCTGTCTTAAATCAAGATGTCTGCATTAATTGTGGAATATGCGAAGAGAAATGCAGGTTTGATGCTGTCCATACATTGGGGGATGAAACTATAATCAATAACTATCGATGTGATGGGTGTGGGGTGTGCAGCAGGGTTTGTCCTGTTAATGCCATTCAGATGGAGAACCAGGTTCAGGGATACTGGTATATTTCAAAGACAAGGTTCGGAAAGTTTGTTCATGCAAAATTAGGTATAGCACAGGAAAATTCAGGTAAACTGGTAAATTTTGTAAGGGCGGGTGCAAAAGACCAGGCACTTAAAAAAAATGCGAAATATATTATTATAGATGGACCTCCGGGCGTAGCGTGCTCTACAATATCGTCAATAACAGGGGTAAATAAAGCAGTAGTGGTTGTTGAACCGACACTTTCAGGGATACACGATGCAAAGCGCATTCTCCAGATAATCAAGGGATTCAAAATAAAACCCGGTATTATTATAAATAAATATGATATAAATCAGGAAATGAGCCTTGAAATTGAGAAATTTGCCGATTCTGAAGGAATATCTATATTAGGGAAAATCCCATTTGATAAAGCATTTATTGAAGGTATTATTCAGAAAAAAACAATTGTTGAATACAACAGGGAGAAATACTATCCTATATTTTCAGAAATCTGGGAAAAAATATTATAGTGTGAAAGTATGAAATTCTTTACCCACTTTTCATCGGGGTCAGTCATAAAAATTAAAAAACTCAAAAAAGATAGTGGGTGAATGAGTTAACGAGTAGATGGGTTTCTTGAGTTTATAGGGTTAGTAGAGTTTATTGAGTTAAAAAAGGTTGAGAAAGAAATAGTCTGATTGGTCTGATTAGTCCGATTAGTCTAATTGGTTGGAAGAAAGTTCGTAAGGCGTAAATAGTGAATGGGTAGATGAGTGAATGGGTAAAGGATTAACAAATGTGTTCGTGGTGGTGGTTCGTGAAAAACGAAAGAGAAAAGAACGTGAAGCGTGAGGCGTAAAGCGTGAGGAGATAGAAGATATTGGATGTTAGATGTTGGATAAAATAAGCGTT